>CANPNQ010000151.1 GCA_947575425.1 uncultured Erysipelotrichaceae bacterium | reverse complement strand
GCAGTGACAAAACACAAGCATCCCGCATTCCCTTTCTTTTTCGTTTTTTATCAGTTGTGGTATCAAACCTCCATGAGCTTTCTCTGCTTCCGGCGATCATATGCCTTTCTCATCAGACAGAGATGCCCTTTCCCGATTCTTCTGTCCAAGACTTTGCGCAAGCAGTACAATTACACCGACGCCGGTGCCCACTCCTATAGCAACCATAAGCATTTGGATAGGGAACGCCAATGTAAGCGCATGCAGAGCATCTTCTCCCCCCCTCCATATTTGATACAACGCGCTGTCCACAATATTGTAAAGCGCCTGTAACATCATCGAGAAAATGACAGGCAACCCCATCGATACCATCAGTTTTTTGATTGGGACACTCCCCATTTTTTCAAGCGATTTCTGTTCCATTTTATAACCTCCCAGAAAATCGATCACCGCAATGCCTTTCCATGCTGTTTTACCAATATGCAAGTGCATTGATTTACGTCAAAACGCACAGGATAAAACACGGTAAAAAAACATAAAAACGTGCAGCTTAATCGGACTTACGCAGTTTTGCTACACGTTCTTGCTTCTATTATACTACTCATGCTACTCATGCTTCGCAATTTCAAAGATTTTTTCCAAAAATCTCCCAGCAAGCAAAAGATTTCTTTTCCATCCCCATTCCCCTTATGCTATAATAAGCGCAACGGATTCCTACCTCATCCATCTTTCTACGTAATGCTGTTTGCGTGCAGACAGCAAATAAAGGAGGCGTTACCTATGGCACTGGATGGTATCGTATTACGGCAGTTAAACAAACAGCTTCAGCTACATATTCCTGCCCGGATCAATAAGATTCAGCAATTATCCGACACGGAGATCCTATTCCAGATCCATGGCAATCAAGGAAATCGAAAATTACTGATTTCTACCCACAGCGTTTATAATCGTATCAATCTCAGTGAAATGCCCTATACCACACTGGATGCGCCCGGCAATTTTGTCATGGTATTAAGGAAGCAGCTGGATGGAGCATGGATTCAATCATTAGAACAAATCGGTTTGGATCGCATTTTACATATGGAAATCAGCGCCCGTGATGAGTTGGGAGATGTGCATCAAAAGCATCTTTATATTGGGTTAATGGGCAAATATGCGAATATGGTATTGGTGGATGAGGATGGAAGAATCATCGACGCCTGTAAGCGAATTCCGCCTTATGAAAACAATAAACGTACCATTCATCCCGGCGCAGCATACACTTTGCCCTCCCCTCATATCCATAAGCAGGATCCCTTTGCGCATCCCTCCTTTAACCTCGAATCATCACTCAGTAAGCAGCTTCATGGCTTTTCTCCTTTATTATCAGACGAGGTTGTGTATCGCCTTGCCCAAAATCAAAGCTTTGATGAAATCATGAAACAGCTGGATTCATCCGATCAGTTATATGTCTACGAGCTTCCCAAAGGCGAAGCATTTCATATCATCCCCTTGAGCCATTTACAGACAGCTTCCCACTGCTATCCGCTCATGCAGGGATTGGAGCTTCTCTATCATGAGAAAGAGGAAAAGGTGCGCATCAAACAGCGTTCCGGTGATATCGCAAAAATCGTCAAACAGGAGCTTCATCGCAACAGCGCAAAATTGCCCAAATTAAAAGAAGCCTTTCATGAGGCGATGGATTGTGAAACCTATCGGGAATACGGTGATTTGTTATTTGCCTATATGGATGCCATACAGCGAGAACCGCTGATTATCCTGCCTTCTTTTGAAAGCGGCGAGGATATCACCATACCACTGGATATACGCTATGATATCAAGCAAAATGCCAACCGCTATTATCAGAAATACCACAAGGCAAAGCGGGCGCAAGCCTATTTAACGGAACAAATCGCCTTATGTGAAAAGCAGATCGCCTATTTTGAAGCGTTGCAGCTACAACTGGAACAGGCAAGCGTGCAGGATGCGATGGAAATTCGCGAGGAACTGATTCGCCTGCATTATATGCAGGACAGCGGGCGACATATGCGTCGAAACAAGAAAAATCAAGTACCGCATTTTGCCTGCTTTGCATTTGAAGAAGCAAAGGTTTATGTAGGAAAAAACAACCTGCAAAACGATTATGTCACATGGAAGCTTGCACGTAAGTCAGATACATGGCTCCATGCGAAGGATATGCACGGAGCGCATGTGATCATCACAACCGATTCCCCGAGTGAGACGCTGCTAAGAGATGCGGCAATGCTGGCGGCGTGGTATTCCGCTGCCCGCTATTCTTCCAGTGTTCCGATCAATTACTGTTTGGTAAGGCAATTAAAAAAGATTCCCGGCAATCAGGGAAGCTTTGTCTCACTTTCCAATTATAAAACCATTTATATCGATCCGCAAAGCGATCACATCAAAGAATTGATAAAAACATACGCAAGCAAATGATAGAAACAGCGCAGGATCGATATGTCCCAAACAGGTTCTGCCTGTTTTTTTAATATATCCTGATTTTGATAAATCCTGATATGGAAACCATCGCTTCTCCTCCCCTTATGATAAATGATGCACTGCCAATAACCGTGAAACAAGCATATGCCTTTTGCATAAGGATGATCAAAAACAACCATACTATGTCAGAAAGGGGGCATATGAATGAAATACCTGTACCTGTTAGCCTTGTTGGTGATGCCATATCATCCGCTCAAGCAAAGCATACCGCAGAAGGATGTGATCCTTGTCTATGGCGATCATCTATCCATGGCATTTCTGATCGAGATCATCAATGATCAACACACTGCAATATATTCCCTGCCTATGACACTTGTATTACCCAGCGCTTGTGGAGATCAATATCCCGTTCCCATTGCCTATGTAAGCGAGCGAGAATGTCTGATTGATACGCTGGAAGCTATCTTTCCTTTTCATATCAGCGACAGCGTTTATTTGCATACAGAGCAAATGGAGGAAGATCTCACTTTTTCAATGCACGGTAAAGATATCAATAACTTCACGGATATGCAGACATATTTCGATGAATTGTCACAACAGGTAAGCCTGTCCTTGTTATGGCAAATCGGCAAGTACATGGATTATCACTTTTCCTTATCCACTCTATGGGAGTATTATCATATCTATCAGGCAGAGGATCTCATCATCGATTATTATTTTCTGCATTTATTTCCCCTTGATGCGCTTCACAGTGTGGCGCTAGATACCCATTTTTATCGAGTCGGCGAAGAATGAGCGATGATGGTATGAGCTATGTGGGTGGAAAAAGATGCATCGCTTTGGTGAGTGAGGATAGAGGTAAGCGATAATAGGGGATCTTTCCTCAGATCCATAATCATCCTTATGATAATACTCATGTACGATAAAGAAACAGGCAAACAAAAGCATAAATCTCACCCGTTTCGTGTATGGCGCATGGAAAGTGAAAGCTTCAGTCTAGCATTGTCAATGTAATTTGCAATTTGGAAGAAAGATAGTGCCGGACAGCCGCAAGCCTGTCTTCATAAAGACCGTCATAGGCGCAAGCTATAAGTTTGCTTTTGAAAAATGGCAGACAGATGGCTATTAGCGGCAAAATATATTACAATCCCCTCAATGAATCCCCATAGAACGTAGAGGAAAAAATCATATGGAAACATTGATGTCCATGAGGATGATTGAAAAAAGCAAGACTTATAATATATTGAACATTGACAAAGCAGGTAATGATGAAATGCATTGAGAACATGGAAAAAGCTGGACGATGAGGGGAAATCGGAAATCTGTGGTGTCTTTAAAGGCTATCCATAAAAAAAAACAAAATTTTATCATATTTATTTTTTGCGCAGACAAATTAAAACAAATACCTTTCAAATAAATCTTTTAAATATCATCCATCCATCCAATTAAAAATTACATCAAAAATCAGCGTGGTTTACTTATTGAAACATTTTTTATTCTGTTGTAAAATGTAGACAGTCATGATGAATGATGCGGAGGAGATACTAGAAGGATTCACTGAAAGGGGGAATCAATTTATGATTCATCGTTATCGTGAACCATTCATACTAAGTCACATTGAAGCTGACTTGCAGAAATACGAGGCTACCCGTGATCCGGAAGCGGTCATGTGGATGGTGAAAGAAGCAAATAAAAATAAAAAGCTCCACTATGATCTGGAAACCATCGACCAACTGCTAGAGTTGTTTCATCATCCGCGCGGCGCAGCCATCGCCATCTTTGATGAACT
>CANPNQ010000150.1 GCA_947575425.1 uncultured Erysipelotrichaceae bacterium | reverse complement strand
TCGTTTATAAAATAAGCGATGCTCATCACTGATCATATAGACTGAACCCGATTGTGCATTCAATACTTGTCCCTCAGTCAAAAAGGCATCAAAATCAATGATTTTCTCTCCTTCATAGCCTTCTGCGGCATTCATGATCTGCGCATTATGAAAAAAACTTTCATTATTGTATACAAAAACTATCCCCATCAAGGCGAATAAGCCTACAAGCAGTTTGCATAATTTCCCTTTCATATGTTACACCTCTTATCGCATATAATAGAATTCATTATGATAGATACCAAACAATCAATAAAGTTTTATCAAAAATAAAAAAATATCAAAATATTCAAATGTTCCCTTCTTCCTATCTCAGTTCATCATAGGATTCCAGCCATCCCCGATCTATCAACACATCTTTATAAAAACTCTCCTGCTCTCTGATTTGTTCTACCACAGGAGCGATCTCTAATAATTCCTCATGGCTTTTTTCTTTCAACATCTGCGTATCAGACGCAAAATGCATCAGCACAAAATACGCATCATTGGCAGAATTGATCTGTTGCCCACGATACACCAAAGGCTCAAAATACTGCCGCTCCTGCAATACTTCGCTGCTCTTATCGTGATCTCCCACATTGCTTCCCTGCTCATACATCGCATACGTTTCATACAAGGCATTGCCTCCGATCACCACGCATGCCGCTATGCTTCCCGCCTGTACCACAGACAATACCTTTGTTTTGGACAATGCCTCCTTACATTGATACAAAAACGTCATGACAAAGCCCGGCAGGAATTGATCCACATGAAAGGAGATGTGCCTGCCTTCCCGCTTTTGATAATTGAGTGCCAGCATATTGAGTTCTTTTCTTGCCATATGAAGGCGGCTTTTTACCGTATTGATATTTAAATCCAAGTGCTTAGCGATCTCCTCCAAAGACATCTGCTGAAAATAAAATAATTCAATGACTTCGCGTCTACGCTTTGAGAGGCTTTTTGCCAAATGGCGCACCACTTCCTCATCCACACGATTATCCATCGCTTCCTGCGGCAAACGATCGATCCTCGTATCCCCACCAAGCTCCATCGCGATCACCTCCGGATCATAAACGCGATCCTTATTTCTGCGAAACAGCAGCTGTGCCTTGGATCGTGTGATGCGCTTCAGCCAAACCATAAACATATCTGCACTGCGCAGGGAAGGAAGGGAACGATACACCTCCAAAAATACATCCTGTGTCACATCCTTCGCATCCGCATCGTTTTTGCACAAATGCTGGGCATAGTAATACACATCACGATAAAACCTCTCATACAGTTTTTGATAGGCTTCTTCATTTCCGCTCTGTGCCTGTAAGACCAGTTCTTTTTCAGTTTGCGTGTACATAATATGCCTCCGTTCCCCGCTTCTTTTTTTTATTATGTGTGACAATTATATTTTTGTCAACTATTATTACTTGGTAACTTATGGGAATTCACAAAATAATGATAATATCATTTTTTTAACATGTAAACAGCATTATCGTATGAATTTTATAAAAATAGGTAAAAAATCAGCATTTTTCCATCTAAAAAAATCATTGCTGTATAAAGGGCATTCCGGCATACAGATACGCATGGAAAAATGTAACCAATGGTTTCGTGCTTTATTTGCGCCATGATAAAATAGGTGTATAGAAAAAAAAACGGTGCTTTCTACCCCATGAAAAACATAGCAATCAGGCGTTTCAAAATACCCATAAGGGGGAAAAACATGAAAAAAACAACTTGGAAATGGCAAGAGGATATGTAAATCATTAAGGGATTTTTACTGATGGATGATGACTTCATGACGATATGCCGCAATGAGAATCAGGATATATGAATGGATTCTACACATTCTTTTAGCAACAGAATATCATATTCATCACAAAACACGATGTAATCGGCAAGAGAAAAGCGATCTGCCACATGGAACGAAAAACCTTAGAAACAGAGGAACTGTTTGCAGATGGATCCTATATTCTCTATGAGAAATTGGCAATGATGATGCGTTATGACAAAGAAACTATGTGCAAAGCCATTGCGGACATGCGAAAAAAGAAAGAGAAGAAGCGAAAACAAAGACCAAAGCAGAAGAAGCAAGCAAAGATGCAAAGCGGTGAAGCTATCGTAGACAAATCCGTCATATTCTGAAAGGATGAAGCAGAAGCGACCTGACAGAAAGTAGAAAGAATTCGGGAAAGCAGGATGTACTGCCCTTTTTTCACAAGATGAGAGTATCACATAAGGCGTAAATATACTGCCTTTTTTACTTGGTAAAACTTTCACAAATAGGTTGTCTTGTCACATGAAAAGGGGTATAATACTGGCAGTATCTGAAAGAAATGCCGATAAGCAGAGGAAACGAAAATGGAAAAACAAAAAACCGTGGTATTGGGTGTCACAGGCGGAATTGCCGCCTTCAAGGCTGCGCAGTTAACCAGCAATCTCATAAAAAAAGGCTATGATGTAGAAGTCATCATGACGAAAAATGCAACGGAGTTTATCGCCCCATTAACCTTTGAAACACTGACCAAGCACAATGTGATGGTCTCAACCTTTGATCCTGTCGCAGATCGCAGTGTAAAGCACATATCCATTGCCAAGCGCGCAGATGTATTTGCCATTGTTCCAGCCACAGCCAATGTCATTGCGAAGATCGCACATGGCTTGGCGGATGATATGCTCACAACGACCTTTTTGGCAGCATCATGTCCTAAGATTTTATGCCCTGCGATGAATACCGGAATGTATGAAAATCCAATTACGCAGAAAAATCTAGCGCTTGTCGAAAGCTATGGCATGAAAATTGTAGAGCCTGCCAACGGATTGCTTGCGTGTGGAGATGTGGGCAATGGAAAGCTCGCGGATATTGAGACCATTGAGGATGCTATTGAAATGGCTTGTATCACGGACAAGCCGCTGAAGGGCAAACGGGTCGCAATCAGTGCCGGACCGACACAAGAGGCATTGGATCCGGTACGTTTTATCTCCAACCATTCTTCCGGGAAAATGGGCATTGCGCTCGCATGGTGTGCCAAAGCATTAGGGGCAGAGGTCACCTTGGTTCACGGTGTGATCCATGAGCGAATTCCCTATGGAATCAAACAGATTGCGATCATCAGCGCACAGGATATGTTTCAGGCATTTCAAAGCTTGGCAAGCGAAGCTGATGTGATCATAAAGGCGGCAGCAGTTGGTGACTATCGCCCTGTCCATATCGCTGCGGATAAGATAAAAAAACAGGACAATGACTTTTCCCTTCCCCTAATCAAAAATCCCGATATTTTGAAATGGCTTGGGGAGCATAAACAGGAATCGCAGATCTTATGCGGCTTTGCGATGGAAACGCAGAACCTCTTGGAGCATGCCGAAGCCAAGCGCATGCAAAAGCATTGCGATCTGTTAATTGCCAACGATCTCAAAAAGAAAGGGGCAGGTTTTGCCACAGATACCAATATCGTCACGATTCTCAACGATCAAGGAGCGATCGAATATCCCTGTATGAGCAAGCGTGAGGTGGGCTTTACCATTTGGCAATCCATCATTGCCTTGATGAAACAAAAAGGAGAATCATTATGTTAGTGGTTATGGATATAGGGAATACCAATATCACCATCGGAATTTATAAAGAAGATACCCTGCTTGCCAGTTATCGCCTCAACACCAAAATGAAGCGTACCAGCGATGAATATGGCTTTATGATCATGAGTTTTCTCAATGCGGCGCAAATTGATGCCAGTGAGATAGAGGATGTGATCGTATGCAGTGTCGTTCCCAAGGTTCAGCACTCCTTTAACAACGGTATTCGCAAATATTTGAAAAAGGAACCGATCATCGTCGGTCCCGGTATTAAAACCGGTATTTCCGTGCGAGCCGAAAACCCCAAAGCGGTGGGCGCGGATCGCATTGTCGATGCAGCAGGCGCCTATCATGTGTATGGAGGACCTGTGATGGTCATTGACTTCGGTACCGCAACCACTTATGATTTCATCGATGAAAACGGAATCTTTGAATATGGCTTAATCACCCTTGGCATTGAAGCAAGCGCACAGGCATTGTGGAGTCAAACCGCAAAATTGCCGGAAATTGAAATTAAAAAGCCGAAGACAATTTTAAACAAAAGTACCATTACCAGTATGCAGGCAGGTCTTGTCTACGGTTATATCGGTCAAAGCGAATACATCATTCAAAAGATGAAGGAGGAGCTTCATACCGATATGAAGGTCATCGCCACAGGCGG
>CANPNQ010000149.1 GCA_947575425.1 uncultured Erysipelotrichaceae bacterium | reverse complement strand
TGATTTAAATTGAGGAATTAACTCCAATTCTGAGATATGCGCTAAAGACAATTCACTGCTCTCGTCTAACTGTGCTATATAGACTTCTGATTGATAGGTATAATATTTAATTTCTTTAAGAAACATTGCAGAAAATAATTGAAATGCCAAAAGTAAGACAATGAGCAGAAATAACATTTGCTGAAATAATCTTTTACGAGATAATTTTATAATCGACTCCATATAACAAGATAGAGCCTTTTGATTTAAGGCAACCTCTTTCCCTAGCCCTGCTTCTTTTTTTTCTTTCGTGTCTTTTTGTAATAACACATTTTGGTCCTTTATACTATAACAAATCGGATCGTATTTCATAAGCAGATCTGTTTCATGTGAGGTTATTAATACGATCTTATCTTTTGATGCCTGCTTTAAAAGGCGCATCACTTCTCTGCGATTATTATCATCCAAATATTCTGTAGGTTCATCAAATAAGAGTATATCGCAATCGCTAAGCAAAGTTTGCGCTATAAATAAACGCTGTCTTTGTCCACGAGAAAGTTCATTAGGATAATGATGAAGCAAATGAGTTAGATTCAACGCCTCTACGATTGCTTCTCTTCTCTCTGATGTGTCTTTATCATAAAGCGTATCATATAAACATAGATTTGCCTCAGTATTCATTTTCTCAATCATTCGTTGATTTTGCAAACTATATGCGACACTTGCTCCTTCTAAATCACAGATTCCTGTGTCTGCATTCTCAAAACCTGCAATTAAATTTAATAAAGTGCTTTTGCCAACACCGCTCTCTCCCTGAAATAAATACAGTCCGCATTTATTAATCTGTAGGTTTACGTGATTGAAAACAACCAAAGATCCAAATCGCTTAGTAATGTTAATGATTCTCATCTGTGGATTTCCTTCTACTGTTTATCATTGAAAAGATCACTATATGGATCAGTGCGCATATGGCACTAACTAAGATTAGGAAACCTTGATGTATCTTGAAAAAAGCATCATGTAACAATGGAGCATATGTTTGAATGAAAGGCATAGACACAGCACACGCAATCCCATAATACAATATCAACTCCGTATATTTTACATTATGGGGATTAAAGCCAAAACGCGTTAAGATTCGTTCTTCTTTTTCGCTTCGTTTCCGTAACAACCATTCACTAATCACAATTACAAGCAGTATCAACATACATGCCCCAAAGGAAAAGGCATAAATTACAAAAGGACTCTGATATATAGCAGTCTCATTAACTGGATTTACTAAATAATCATTGCTATCCTTAGACCATACAAAATGATTCTTATCGCTTTCCAAAATTTTATTAATTGTATCAAGTGTCTTTTCTTTTTGCTCATGAAGCAACAAATTCATATACATATGTTCTGGTAAATCACTTTGAAATAAATAACTTTCAGCCAAGAAGCGATCATAAGCGCCATATGTAGTATAAATGCGTGGATTTCGTTGACTATTCAGCGTTGTGATTCCACTGATTTCCACAGAATATTTAGTACGTTCTACTATCATGTCAATATCATAAGCATTTGGATAAGTATAAAAAGATATTTCCTTGCCAACCAAGTCATCTATACTGCTTAATTCAAACATTTTGCAATAGTATTCAGCTGCTGTTGTATCAATTATTGCTTCATGATCAGAAGTTGGATAAATTCCTATACTGAGAGGTAGTTCATCTATCTGAAACATTTGAAATACACGTAATCTACGATTATCATAATATTCTTTACCATAAAGTTCAGGGTCAATTCCGATTTCCGATAGGACTGGACCTATATTTTCCCATCCCTCATATCCATTTTCCGTATCATCTTTTATATATATTTTACCAAGCGTATTCATAAGAAAAGGATGATAAGTATACCCATTTGCAGCTTCTTCCGGACTGGCAAAAGTCAAATATAAATCGATATCCCATCCCCACTCATAGCCAATAACATCTGGACAGAATTCTCTGATTTGGTCTAATTCATTTTGGGTATATGTATCGTAGTCCAAATATCCCATTTCTTCATAATTTTTCGGTTGCGACACAATAACATTCTCTTCGTAATACCATGAGTCTTTTTTCCTTTGACTAGAGTGAATATGACTAAAAAACATGGTTCCGCCAATCATTGATAGCACCATGAGAACACATAAAGTACAGCGGAAAACGTGTTCAAATAAACGAGAATACAGCAATTCTAAAGTGACTAAAAACGTGCGTTTCTTTTTTCTTTGTATGTCATTATCAAAAGAAATCGGATGTCCCTCGTGGATTCGCTTTTCTTTTACTAAAGTGCAATTTTCCAATTGATAAACTTCGTCTGCATACGTATTCAAAATACTACCATCATGACTTACCAAAATAATACATATGGAATCTTTCCTTCGCTTCAACTCTTCCATAATAATCTTAGCATTTTCCTTATCCAAAGAAGCTGTCGGTTCATCACATATCAAATAAGAACATGGTGTTAGCAAAGCACAGGCAAATTGAACCCTCCGCATTTGCCCTAAAGATAGATGCTTGATTTTCTTATTCTTTAAGTGGTCAATATGTAAATTTTGCATCACTTCATTAACAGCATTTGCATCCGTACTAGCCATATGTAAATGCTGGATCACTTTTAACGTTTCTAATAATTCAATATCCTGTTTAACATAAGACACAATACCTTCTGTTTCTACATGACCGGAAAAATCTGTATCCTCTTGTGCAATGATATTTAGCAGTGTTGTTTTACCAGCTCCGCTCTCTCCGATAATCACATGAATTCCGGTAGTATCAAAAGACATATTCACATCCTTCAATGCCTCCACAACACTGTCTTGGTTATGGTAAACCTTAGATTGTATTTCTATTTTCATTATATCCCTCTCTTTAAAATCATCTTGCTACCCTAAGAAAATCTACTCAAATACTCATATAATAGGTAAGCGTTACTACCTGCTCATTCCTCCTCTCTTATTGCGTAGAAAGCGCTTTCACCATTATATTTTAACTATTTCTCATCACATTGTCAAATAATTGGTCTGATATTGTAATTATAACTCAACAAATACAGGAAACATTTAGCCTTGCTTCAAAAGATTTCATTTAAGATTGGTCTTATCTTTTCGCTCTGTTTCGCTTTTATCTAAATCAAAATAATTCTATATAAGTTTTTTCACTCTCATGGAGTATAGAAAATAATTTGATTTTCATTCATAGTCCAACACTGTAATATTTAAACAGAAATAAAAGTAATTTTTTCTTTATAAAACAAAATAAAAATTACTTTTATCTTTCATCATGAAAAGATGAGAAACACAAAAGGATTCAATTCATGATAGAATGATTGAATCCTTTCGCATGCTCTTATCGATGAAATTACAGATCAATCCGCAAGGAAACCGGGCAATGATCGCTTCCCATCACCTGCGTGTGAATTTCTGCCGCTTGGATGCGCTCTTTTAAACACTGTGATACAATGAAATAATCAATGCGCCATCCGGCATTTTTCGCTCTTGCATAAAAACGATAACTCCACCAAGAATATTCAATTTTATCGGGATGCAGATAACGATAAGTATCCACAAAACCGCTGTGAAGCAGCTGCGTCATCTTTGATCTCTCCTCATTGCTAAAGCCGGCGCTGTTGTGATTCGTCTGGGGATTTTTTAGGTCTATTTCTTTATGTGCCACATTGAGATCTCCACATAAAACGATCGGCTTTTTTCGCTCCAACCGCTTCAAATAGCTGAGAAGATCATCTTCCCACTCCATGCGATAGGATAACCTTGTTAAGCCTTCCTTGGAATTGGGCGTGTAACAACCAACAAGATAGAAGGTATCATATTCCAAGGTAATGAGTCTTCCCTCATGATCATGTACATCTATCCCCATCCCATACGAAACGGATAACGGTTCTTGTTTTGTGAATACCATCACACCGCTGTATCCTTTCTTTTCTGCACAATTCATATAGCAATGATACCCTGGTGTATTCATCTCCACTTGTCCCTCTTGCATTTTTGTTTCCTGAATACAGAAAATATCCGCATCAGCTTCTTTGAAGAAATCATAAAACCCTTTATTGATACAGGCTCTGATCCCATTGACGTTCCATGATACCAACTTCATAAGCAAATCCTCCTAAATGAATTCCGTCATATTATAACGCATTCATGCGAAAATAACGATTGATTTGCTTCAACGATATCCCTGTATTGATCATTGATGTCTATAAGGAAAGTTGGATCTTAGCTGCC
>CANPNQ010000148.1 GCA_947575425.1 uncultured Erysipelotrichaceae bacterium | reverse complement strand
TAAAGCAAAAAAAGAGATCGGATGTTTTGATTTACTTGAATTGGGACCGAGTTTACAATTAGAGCCATCTCGCATGGAAGAAAGACATGATTCAGTGACTTGCCTGTTTTTAGAAAAGTTGCAGCAAAGAAAAGGGATTTTGCACAATGTGCTTCTTTCCGAAGAAGGCGGGCGATTTTATCATGAGCAAAATCGTAATGTGATCATTGAAATTACCAAAGAAGAAGTTGCGGTAAAGGAAGATGACGGGTATTTCTGGGTGGATTATCGAACATTGAATCTCTTGGTGCAGGTAAACAATGTGTTAAATATTCAACTACGTAACTTGGTGTCATTATTGGAGGCGTAAAAGAACATGGGAAAAGTCAGAATAGGGATCATATGTCCATCGGAAATTGCATTTCGACGTTTTCTGCCATCATTAAAGCAAGAGAAATCCTTCGAGTATATGGGAGTGGCGATTGCCTCAAAAGATGAGTGGGATGGTGATGTAGAGGACAGTGTCATTCAAAAAGAACGGGAAAAGGCAGAGAAATTTGTGGATGCATATGGGGGGGGGATCTATGAGGGATATCAAGCACTGATCACATCTGACGATGTGGATGTGATTTATCTTCCATTGCCGCCTGCCTTGCATTATCAATGGGCCAAGATGGCACTAAAACAAGGGAAGCATGTGTTTGTGGAAAAGCCTTCTACCACATCCTACGAACACAGTAAGGAACTGATTGAACTTGCGAAGCAAAAGCATCTGGTATTTCATGAGAATTATATGTTTCAATATCATTCTCAAATAACAGCTATTCGGGATGAATTAAAGCGCGGAATCATCGGTAAAGTTCATTCCTATCATGCGAGATTCGGCTTCCCGATGCGTGCTGCCAATGATTTCAGATATAATAAGGCGTTGGGAGGCGGCGCATTGCTGGATGCTGGCGGCTATGTGATCAAGCTGGCAACGAAGATGCTGGGACCATCAATTCAAATGGTTTCCAGTGTTATGAAGGATTATGAAACATTCGGTGTGGATATGTATGGCGCTTATATGTTCAAAAACGATAAAAACGAAGTGTTTGTCGGTGAATACGGTATGGATTGTGAATATCAGTGCTGCATATCTGTTTGGGGAAGTGAAGGGATTTTAACAAGTGACCGAGTGTTTACCGCACCGGATCAGTTAAAACCGATTCTTAGGGTAACTCATAACAACGAAACAAAAGAAATACTGTTGCCAGAGGATTCGCATTTCAGAAAATCCATTCGGATGTTTCAGAATGCGATTGATAATGATAGGTTAAGAGTAAGAATATATGATGAAATATTGTTACAGGCAAAACTTGTGGATGATGCAAGAAGAATGTCAGGGAGGGAATGAAAATGATAAGATTTAATAAGCCTTCGATTACAGAAAAAGAAAGAAATAACGTTTTGGAAGCAATGTCTGATGATCATATTTTGTCAGGTGACGGAAAGTTTACGATGAAGGTATATCGCCAATTTGAAGAACGCTTCGGAATAAAAAATATGTTATTAACAACATCGGGAACAACTGCATTGGAAATGGCTTCTATTTTAATTGATTTGGAGCCAGAAGATGAAGTGATCACGCCTTCATTCACTTTTTCCTCTACTGTTAATGCATTCTTACTGCGAGGCGCAAAACCGGTGTTTTGTGATATCAGAGAGGATACTTTCAATATTGATGAAGCAAAGATTGAAGCATTGATCACACCAAAAACAAAAGCGATCTATGCCGTTGATTATGCCGGATTCCCCTGTGAGATGGATACCATTAACGAGATTGCGGAGCGTCATGGTATCTTTGTGATTGAAGATGCGGCACAGGCTGTCGGTTCTACTTATAAAGGAAGATATGCCGGAACGTTAACGGAGTTCGGCTGTTACAGCTTTCATGAAACAAAGAACTATGTGATGGGAGAAGGCGGCGGTATCGTTGTTAACGAAGAAAAATATATGGAGCGAGCAGAGATTATTAGAGAAAAGGGAACCAATCGCCGTAATGTATTAAGAGGTCTGGTCGATAAGTACACATGGCATGATATCGGTTCTTCCTTTTTGCCCAGTGATATGCTGGCAGCAATTTTATCTGCGCAAATGGACCGTTATGATGAAATTTTAGAAAAACGGATGAATATATGGAACATTTACTATCATAAACTAAAAGAATTAGAAGAAAAGGAACTATTACGCAGGCCGGTTTTGCCTGAAGGAATTAAGCATAACGCTCATATGTTTTGCATTGTTTTGCCAAGTGAAGATATCAGAACCGATCTGATCAATCGATTGAGAGAAAAAGAGATCGCAAGTTATATCTGTTATGTACCGCTTCATTCGGCGCCTTATGGATTAAAACTTGGTTATACACCGGAAATGCTACCGATCACAGAAGATTTGGGGAAACGAATTCTGCGTTTGCCTTTATATGCTGATATGACAAGTGAAGATGCGCATACCGTAGTTGAAGCGATTGCTGAGATACTGACTGATAAAGAATGAAAGAGATAATAAACAGAATACGGGGAACAGTTCATTTTAACTTTCATGATTGCTGTATCATTCTAATCATTTTATGGCCATTGATTGGATCTTTTTTCGGTGTGGATATGTCTGATACAGGTTCATATCTGTACAACTATCAACATCCCTTTTCTGAATCAGTTTCCTTGTTTACTTTTTTGGCCACCTTTATAGGAGCAATATGGTATCGGATGACTTCATTTCTCGGCATATGGGGATTAAATCTTTTGGAAGTATTTCTTGAATGGGCAAGTTGCTATTTTATTTACAAATTGTTGGTAAAAGATATCGATAAAAATGTTGTGCTTTTAGGCATTTTGATTTCTCTCATTTTATGCGATACCTATATCAATATATTTAATTTCCATCAATTGAATATGCTTTTAATGATCATGTCCATATATTTTCTATATAACGGGTTAACGGAAAAGAAAAAACTATATTTTGCTATATCGGGAGCCATGATTGGAGCTTCAGTCTTTGTCAGAATACCAAGCATTCTCGGATTGTTTTTGATTGTACCGATCATTTTATGGAAATATTTGTTTCATCTAGATAGAAAAACTGTTTTAGTGTATGCAAAGAGTTTTATATATGGCTTTATGCTTGCGGTTATTTCAATGATGGTGTTTTACCTGATTGTGTTTGGATTTGAACGTGTTTTAAGTGAAATATATCGTATTTTCTTTTTGTCATCTGGAGGAAACTCAGGGTATGGCACGAAAAGTTTGATATTAGACTTAATAAAAGATACCGTATCTTCTCTAGGAATCGGTATTATTACGCTGGCAGCCTATATGCTTTTGGCCTATTGCCTTTTGCATGCTTTTCGTGATAGGAAGAATAAAAAATTTATCAGTTTCATTTATTTGATTTTTATTGTACTTGGATGTTTTTTAATCTTTTATGCCTTCTATAAGATGGCGCCTTTACCACAGGGGTGGGCAAAATTATCTCCTTTTGGATGGTCTTTCTTTGGAATGCTACTGATCTTTGCGATATATTTTATTTTAAAGGGAATGGTCTCTCAAAAGGAAACGGAAAAACGAATTGCGATGCTGAGTGTTTTGGGTATTCTCCTCAATTATCTCGTATTTACAGGTTCAGGGGTCAGATTTCGCCATACGATTTTAGGAATGTGGATTCTTATTCCTATTGCACTGCATTTTTTGAATACAGTTACCATGGAACCACAGTGGCAAAGAAAGGTAAAACCATATATTCGTATGGCAGTCATAGTATTTTGTGTTTTCAATACGGTTTTTATTTTTCATTATGTATCGTCTGTTAATATGTATGATGCAGAAAATCCATTAAAACTTTATGCAAGGATACATGCGCCTGATACAAAATTGGTTTTAACTACTTCGAGACAAGCTGATTTTGTGAACGATGTCCTAAATGAGCTAAATAATGAAAATAATAAAGAAAGAAAACTATTGATATATGGAGACAGTGTGTTATTATATACATTGAGTGATAAAGAAGCTTATATCCGACCGTGGATCAATGTATCCTCTTATACTGTGCAGGAGTTGCGTGATGATTTAAATAAAAAACAGGAATCTGGAGAAGCGCTTCCATTGGTTGTTTTATGCAGGACTTCCTCATATCGCGGTTTTGACCAAACTACTTATGAGGAAGACTTAGCACAGGGAAATCAACCTTCTGCAAAAAAGGATGTAGTGAATGAGCTTTTGGAACAAAATAAGTATCAAATA
>CANPNQ010000147.1 GCA_947575425.1 uncultured Erysipelotrichaceae bacterium | reverse complement strand
CGGATGGTGAGCTGCTTCAGAAAACATTGGTGAGAGAAGATCATGCCTATACGCTGATTCATAATCCTGAATATTTGTATGAGGAGGAATTGCTGGCGATGGAAGAAAGCACCTCGGTTATGGCAATTACAGAAGGAGGACAAGATAACCATCGCGCCCATTCCAACGGATGGCTGTTTCTGTTGTTTATCTTTTGTTCTTGGGTGATCACTATTTTCATGACAGTCCGCTCCTTTCGCAAGCAATCTTCCAAGCACCCACGCATCCCCTAGAAAGTAAAAAGCAAAGCATTGCGAACGCTGTCTTTCCTTGTATGATAGGGTCTGCTTTTGTACGATATCAAGTATTCATAGACACCTATTTGCGGCAAAAAACGGAAGCTTAAAAAATGTAACTAATTTTCTTGAAACCATTGGTTGCATTCGCTTTATATGCCTTTTTCATATGATATGATTGCCTCAGAAAGGCAGTGATGATATGTCAAAGGATGATCAGTATGGTTCTTCCTCCATAGCGGTTTTGAAGACAGGAGAAACACTTTGTGCATTGGGGAAGGAAAAACCAAATCCTGCGCCAATCGAGGTCCGCTTTGGAGCGCGGGTGCACAACCTGCGGGTAGAGCGAAGAATGCCACAGGATCTGTTGGCATCACGCGCACAACTTCATCGCAATTATATCAGCGAGATGGAGCGGGGCAAGCGGAATGTTTCTTTGCGGGTCATTGAGCGAATCGCAATGGCACTTGATGTGGAGGTCATGGAATTATTTCATGGCAAGGAGTACGGATAGGGTGGAAACACTCTATTTTTTATTTTATGGAAAGAAATCGGATTGTCTTGTGGATGGTAGAGATATGTAATATGGTTGGAATGAATTGTTCACGAATTCATTTATCGATAAACAAAGGAAATGGAGTGAGGCGAATGAGACGACTGTTTTCATCGGGTTATGTATGACGTTATGTTTGTGTTTGAATGGGGTTCAAGAAACGAGAGCTGATGTTGCGGATGATTTCTTGGATCAGTTGGTCGCAGAAGATATAGAGCTTAGCAATGGATATAGTCAATCATTGAAATCAGAAGAAGGTCATGATGTAGCATATTAGTATATTATCAACAAGGAACAGGCGTGAATACATTAAATTATTTGCATTATAATATAGATTATGTGGTTCTCGTTGTGATCAGTTTTATCAGCGGCTGCGTCTTTCATGATGGATTGAATATGCGTCGTTGCAGAATTGCTGTTATCGATAATCGAAGGGGGTATCTTTTGGATGAAAATGGTAATGTTATAGATAATATAAATAATATTTTGATTCCATACGAGTCACGTCAATGTAAACTTCCTCACAAACAAAGCATCGCCGAAAACAGCCGATATCGATGATCAGCACATATGCAGCATCCATCCTGCCATCCGCATAAGCATTGCTCATCCCATGACTTTGAGAAGCGATATCATTGGGAAGATGATGTTTCCTTCTTTTCTTGTGCGTGATTTTATATTATAATATGTACAAGAAAAGAGGGATTGCCATGCAGTATATTATTGCATTTGTTATATTTGCGATTGTGATCTATATCATCGGTGTGATATTTTCTTTTTTATGGCCGTTTCTCGTCGCATTGATTATCGTTGCGGCAATCGGCAATCTGCTTGCCTATCGTAGAAAGAAAAAGGCATGGAAGGATTTATATGAAAACACAGAATCGTTTCAGCAGAACTCCTATGGAGATCCATATCAGGGATCACAGAGTACAAATGATGATATTATTGATGTGGAATATACCGAAACCAGTATAGATGAGGACAGATAAGGGATGAGGATACGTGATTAAGGAAGCCAAGGCGGAAAACAAAGCAGAAATCATGGAGCTTTTGAAAAGTGCATATCCAACCAGAAGCAGAGCATATCTCAGCTTCTATTTTAAGCATCTCTTTGATGAAGGAAAATGCCTTTATCTCCCACAGGATAATCGTATCATTTCCTCGCTTCAAATGCAGGAACATATCGTTCATTTTGCGGGAAGGAAGCTGGAATGTACCTATATTCTCGGTGTAGCTACCTTGCCGGATTATCGTCGTCGCGGTCATATGCGTTATTTGATGAATACCGCATTGGATGAGATCAGTCACAATCATCTCATCACCTTTATCGAAGCCTTTAATCCGAAGCTATATGAACCGTTCGGTTTTGAAACCGTATATGATTCCAAAAGCTATACTATCAATACGCAATACTTTGAAAAGGTAAACAAAAAGGGTGTTTCGCATCATGTCAGTGCTACAGAACTCAGCGAACTCTATCAAAAATACAGCAAGCATTTTGATTGTGCCTATGCCAGAGATGTGCATTATTATGAATTGTTCTTAAATCGTTCTGTCTTGGATCATGGCAACATCTGTGTCTATCGCGATCCAAACCATGAGCTTAGCGGTTATGCGGTATACAGTGAAAACAGTGTAGAGGTGAAAATCAATGAGTTGGTATATCTGGATTCTATCGCTTTGATGAAGTTACTTCGCTATGTGTCGGATGGTTATCCGGATGTCAATGTCAAGGTATCTCAATCCGAGCATTTGGAGCGCTTGTTTCCGCTGACCATTCCTAAAAAATCAGGTATGACAATGGCGCGTATTAACAATTATGAGCTTTTTAACAAGCTATATAACTGTCATGTGAAAACAGCGAAGGAAGCATTTGAGATTCTGAAACGACCGATCTTTTTAAATGAGATCTATTGATGTGTATAATGTCCCTTCTTCATGGATGCTTCTTCCATAGAAACTGCACAGGAAAAACAGCGAAATGCAACAGGGAAGATAAGACTGTAAAAAGAATGATAGAGGAAAAGAATGCTTCTCGAAAAGAGTGCGTTCCTATTGATGAAAAGAGCGATGATAGGTCAAGAGATAAAGGTCTTTCCTTGCTTTTTATCATAATGCGCTTTTTTTGTAATAAGCATTGTAGTATCTTATGAAATACAGCGAGATTATTAGATTTCCGCCTTGTTGTCCTATCCTTGTTCCTAATAGAAATCATACGAAATCATCGCTTCCACTTTGCAATAAGTTGTTCCCGTGTCGTTGTTTTTTTTGCTTGGTTATGCTATGATTTGCATAATAAGCCAGGTTCATGCGTTTATAAAAAGGAGGTAAAGGAAATGGTGTTTGGGAATGATTCTTACACATGGGAGAAAAGGAAAGGGATCTTCACCGCCACCGAGATTCGCCAACAACCTGCGACATGGCGTAAGACGATTGATCTGATCAAAGAGCATAAAGATGAAATACAAGCTTTTATCAATCAAGTATTGAAACAGGATGATTATGACATTATTTTATGTGGTGCCGGAACGAGTGAGTTTGTCGGAAATTGTCTGTTTTCCTATTTGAACAAGGAAACGAATTATAAGGTGAAATCTTATGCCACTACGGATTTGGTTGCGGCACCGGAAAACTATCTATCATCTCATAAGCCTACTCTGTTGGTATCTTTTGGCAGAAGCGGCAACTCTCCGGAATCGATCGGAGCCATTGATGTCGCCAATGAAGTATGTGGGAATAACGTATATCATTTGTTTGTGACCTGCAATCAGGATGGCGCATTGTCTAAGGCAGCGCAAAAGGAAGCGCATGCCTATGCGATCAATTTATGTGAGGAAACGCATGATCAGGGTTTTGCGATGACTTCCTCCTATACGAATATGATGTTGGCGTCGCTATTATGCTTTACCTTATCAAAATTGGATGAAATGGAACAGGAATTGATCGATATCATAGACAGTGCCGAACGGTTTTTGGAAAGCGGTTGGCAGAAGGCATACGAGATTGTGAATAATTATGACTTCAATCGCATCGTATATCTGGGGGCGAATGCATGCAAGGGTGTGGCACAGGAATCTTCCTTAAAGATGCTGGAGCTGACTGCCGGGAAGGTATGTACGATGTTTGATACGCCGCTTGGCTTTCGTCATGGTCCCAAATCGATCATAGATGATCATACACTGACGATTCTTTATATTTCTGATGATCCTTATTCCCGCCAATATGAGATGGATCTCTTAACGGAAATGCGTCGCCAACAAGGTAAAAACAAGATTGTAACGGTAAGTGCAGCTGCTTATCCCGAATGGAACATGAAGAAGGAGGAAACAATAGTTTATGGCAATGCTCAAGCGCATGATAATATGCTACTGGCAATAGAATATGTACTCTTCGCCCAAATGCTGGCCTTATTCAAATCACTATCGTTGGATATTACAC
>CANPNQ010000146.1 GCA_947575425.1 uncultured Erysipelotrichaceae bacterium | reverse complement strand
ATGATCTGATAAGTAATGAAGAAATGGCAGATCCGATCGTAAGCCAAGAGCCGATCGCAGCAGCCAGTGAATACATTTCTTCCCGTTCGCAAGGCGAAGAAGTAGAGCATACAGATCCCATACATACAGTTGATAGCAGTGAATCTGCGGACTCACTGATCCAAATGTCTGAAGCGGCTATGACAGATGAGGAAGAAGCTAGAGATCCGTTGATCAATGAAGTACGTGAGGAACCTGTCACGCAGGAAGCACCGACAGCAGACGATCCTATCCTATCGCAGCACGCAGAGAAAACCGCTTCCCATAGCATCGGTGATGCGCATAGTTCTTCATCGCATGAGGACACCATAGAAGATACTTTTGACTATCAAAAGTTTCACGAAAAATTGTATCAGCTGGTTGGCGATCCGGATCAGACTTTTCCTAACCTGTCTGAGAAAAACGCAGAAGAAAGAATGAGCAGGAAGGAAGAAATCTTTCAGGAGGAAGAGAATTCCTCTTATGAGGATGCAAAAGCAAATGAGAACGCTTCAATGGATGATAATGTATCGGAAAACAGCGAGATGGAAGAGGAAGACCTCATGTACCAAAAGGAACCAGCGCAAGAGGAGATATCTCTATCCAATGATACGCTCCCTGAGCCAAAGTCTTCCTTATTATCCCATCCATATTGGGATTATGGCTTATCTGCTTTGTTATTTGTGATCTCAGGCCTTTTTGTCTATCGCTTTTATACTTTATCAATTCTCTCCTTTGACTGGCTTTGGAAGCTGTTGGCAATCCTGATCGTTCTCAACGGATTGATTGCGATCACCCTCATAAAAAAATGGCGTCAATGGATCATATGGGTGCGCCGTGTTGCAGTCATCCTCTTATGTCTCTTATTGACCTATGGTACGATCATTGCCAATACCCTGCAAGAATCATTAGAAGCCATCACTCAACCGGAAACCGCGACAACCATCAACGTATCTTTGATTACCATAAGAGATGGCGGTGCCAAACAGTTGGATGAGCTAAGTGGGAAAAAGATTGGTATTCAAACTGCCAACGATAAAGAAAACAGTAGCTATGTCAAAGATCAGCTTTCCAAGGAAAGCGAATTAAAGAATGTGACCTATGTAGAGGATATCGAATATGAAGGGTTATACCAACAACTGATAGAGGGGGAGATCGATGCACTCATCATTACGGATTACTACTTCAAAACGCTGTTAAAGGAAAGCCATCCTACCATTGAAGATGATATTTTCATCCTAAAAAGCTACCAAAAGAAAAAAGCAACGAAGTTATCAGAAAGCACCAAGGACATTCGCTATGAACCATTTACCGTATACATTGCCGGTGTGGATGAGGGCGATGATCCCAGTATCGATGCCCGCAGTGATGTCAATATCGTATTGATCGTGAATCCGCTTGCCAATCATATTGAGATGGTTTCCATCCCACGTGATTCCTTTGTCCCCAATCCGGCACTGGGCAATGCCAGTGATAAGCTGACTCATCTTGGTCTTAATGGCGTAGAGAATTCCATGCTGGGATTGGAACAGGTATTGGGCTTTGAGATTGATTATTATGTAAAGCTTAACTTCTTCTCCGTTATTGATATCATTGATGCAATCGGCGAGATTGAAGTGGATGTTCCCGTGTCCTTCTGTGAACAGGATGAATACCGCAGCTTTGCCCAAGATGATCTCATCTGCCTGAATGAAGGAATACAGAAGATCAATGGCAAGCAGGCGCTGGCCTTTGCCCGTCATCGAAAATCCTATACGGATGTGATGCGAGGAAAAGCGCAGCAGGAGGTCATCAAAGGAACCATCAATGTATTGACCAGCACTGCCGGAGTGATGAATATCAATGAAATATTGAAGATCGCATCCAAAGCTGTCAGCACCAATATGCCGATGGATCAGGTAACCAATTTTGTATCGGCACAACTGGATAATCCCAAACCGTGGACCATTGATTCCATCGTTTTGGAAAATGGGGCGGACGCCATGTTGGTGACAGCGAGTATGCCTGCCCAAGAGCTGTATGTGATGCTGCTGAACCCGGCGGATATTCAAAACGTATTTGATGCCTATCAAGGCATGCTCCAACAAATGCAGTTCTCTCACTTTACCTTCCATTTGGATCATTTAAAGGATCAGACAAACGAATTGCCTTACAATCCTTATATGGTTTGGGCCGGAAATGATGTCAGCACATATCGCCTGCCAGAAGCGCCCGATCCTACACCGGAAGAAGAGGTACAACCGGAGATACCAAAGAATGAAACAGTTGAACCAATTACTCCCGAAGTTCCAAATGATCCAAGTGAACAGGATCCAACTGAGCCAAGTGATCCTGATGTACCAAACGAAACACCAACAATACCACCGGATGAAAATCAACCGCAGGATCCTCTGCCGGAGCAACAACCGGATGCGCAGGGCGCATAAAACAAACAGAATTGGTATTCGAATTGCAACAGATCCAAATAAAAGAAAAGCAAGTCCCGCTTTCGGAGGCTCGCTTTTTTTCTATGCTTGCGGCTGATTTTTCGTTGTTTGATGATGCGTAATCACTTTGACATCCGCAAGCAGGTCCTCTACTAACGATTCATCCATCACCACGACCTCTACCACTAAGAGATCCTGTTCACAAAACATAATGCTTCTTATTAACGTATGATCCTCTTCCTTCACCACAAATGCTGTGGCTTTTATTCCATCATGACTGATGTCGATGCCATTCTCCATGGAATGATCACTTTGCATAGGATCAACCGTTTCCCCCTTCAGCGCATAGGCTTTGAGCTTGTACATCCAAACCCATGGCTCCTGTGCATCATGATAAGGAGACATCATATACATGACATTGATATCCTGATTAAAATCACACTCTGCGCAGCCATCCACAGAAATACCCCAGTTTCCAAGTACCATTTCCACCTTATCACGACGATACCCGATTCTTTTATCCAACGACATCGAAACTCCCTGCTCTAACTTGGGAGCACGTCCTCTCACTTTGCATAAGTGCTGATAATCCTCCATCGGCAATGGCAGTTTAGGCTCTAAATGATAGGCGATTTCCAGCATTTCCAAAATGATATCCGCATATCTTTGCGTTGTTTCATTCATATTGGAATATTCATAGTAACATTCCTTCCACAGCAAATTCAAAGCCGCATTGCGATAATAGAGCGCACCCCTATCTTTTTCATTCCAGATAAAGAAGCGATGGGCCAAAGCATGAATATCCATATGCAGGAAATCCTCATTGGCAATATAGCCAAGCGGTGTCACGACATAGCCTGCCAGCTCCTTCGGCTTGTAATAATTCATCGGCCAAGAAATACAAAGCGATTGATATTGATCAGCATTTTTCTCAATATAATCTGCCAGATCATCAAGCCATCGATAAAACACATCTTCTTTTAAATGCGTAAAATCACGCTTGGTATAATACTGGGTCGGATCATTCACATTCAGTGCAACAGGGCTGACCTCCACGATTGCCGCAAAAAAATCACAGACAAAAGCGTGATATCCCGGTCCCGCCACATTGGTTTGAGCAGATATGCTTAAATAGCTTTCCTCATACGTGACCTCAATATAGCCCTCCGGACAAACCTCAATGATGGAACAATCCTCATATTCCTCCATTTTCAGTTTCCATTTTTCAGCCAGTTCCTTGATCAGCCTCGTATATCCTTCGTAATCAGCGGCATCCTCTAACTTCCCCTCCAATACCACTTCAATGGACATTCCCTTTCCTCCTTTCAAAAAGGACTGAATTTCAGTCCTTTCTATCCTCTAGCGCTATGACCTGATAAACACCGTTGTTATTGATGACTTGAACCTCCATGGTCGTCTTTAAGCCATCTGCCGGTAATTTACTGTCCGCATATTTCAGCGTTAAGCCAACGATATAACCATCATAATATAATTGACCATAATAGATTTGTTGGGGTTCACAATACGATACCTCATGCAAAATTACATTAGGCAGATCCTCTTCACCGTACTGAGAAAGCACAGCTTGATAATTATTATAATAATGAATCAATGCATAGGATCGAAATGCTTCCCGTTCATCCTCCGGCAAAAAGGTCAAACCGCCGATATCCTCTTTCCCGCTTTTTTGATACAGGGATAAGAACTCATAGGCAAAATTCACTGCCACTAATTGTGCCACCTTATCATCTTGTGCATTATGATTCAGCGCTTCTGATAACTCATTATATACAAGAATTTGCTCTCTAGTCGGATTACTCGGTGCTTCATATAGC
>CANPNQ010000145.1 GCA_947575425.1 uncultured Erysipelotrichaceae bacterium | reverse complement strand
ACGCACTGATCCATCGGCGCAGTTCCTCCACATGGGTATTGGATTGGATGATGAAGCTTCTTCCCTCTTTCAGTTCATGAGGATGTGCTTCCAAGATCGCTTTGATCGTTTCATAGCCCATGCCGGCGATCACCACCGTATCCACATCCGCAGCAAGCTCGCTTAAACCATTGCGCTTGCAACAGAAGATGCGCTCCTGCAAGCCTGCCTGTGATACTGCTTTTTCGGCTGCCGCCAAAGGCGCCGTGCGCAAATCACAAGCATAGACATGATCGCAGATTCCATTTTCTACAAGCGCGATCGATAGCAGTGCGTGATCACAGCCGATGTCCGCTACCACTGCTCCTTGCCTTACCATCTGATAAAGCGCCAAAAGGCGCTTACTCAGCGCCATTATGGTTTATCGACAAAATCCTTTAAACGCTTAGATCTTGTCGGATGCTTTAATTTTCTCAGCGCCTTGGCTTCAATCTGACGAATGCGCTCTCTGGTGACGTTGAATTCCCTGCCAACCTCCTCCAGCGTACGAGTTCTTCCATCATATAAGCCAAAGCGCAGTCGCAAAACCTTTTCCTCACGCTCGGTCAATCCTTGTAAAACATGATTGATCTCGTCCTTTAACAGCTGATTATTCGCATATTCGTCAGGAGAGAGTGCTTCCTTGTCCTCAATAAAATCTCCAAGATGGGAATCATCCTCCTCGCCGATCGGCGTCTCCAAAGAGACCGGCTCCAAGGCAATCTTTTGAATCTCTCTCACCTTATCAGGAGAGATGTTTTCCATTTTAGCCGCAATTTCCTCGGCTGTGGGATCCCTGCCTAAATCCTGAACGAGCTGACGCTGAATACGGGTCAACTTATTGATCGTCTCTACCATATGTACGGGAATGCGGATGGTTCTCGCCTGATCCGCTATGGCTCTGGTAATTGCCTGACGGATCCACCATGTCGCATAGGTGGAAAACTTAAAGCCTTTGGTATAATCGAATTTCTCCACAGCCTTGACAAGTCCCATATTGCCCTCTTGAATCAGATCCAAAAATAACATGCCGCGCCCCACATATTTCTTCGCGATGGATACGACCAAACGAAGATTGGCAGCGATCAGCTTGCGCTTCGCTTCTTCATCGCCCTCCTGTATTTTTCTCGCGATTTCAGGCTCATCCTTTGGATCCAGCAGATCAACTCGCCCGATCTCCTTTAAATACATTTTAACCGGATCATTGATCTTTGTATGCGAAGCATTCGCAAAGGACTGTTCCAGCGATTCAATGTCACTGGCAAGTGCATCCATCCGATCCAGATCATCCAAGTCATCCAAATCATCATCCCGATAGCTCAGATCGTCATCCCCAACCAGTGCATCATTATCATTCAGATCAATATCATCGTCATCCTCATCATCTTTGACATGGATGCCATTTTCACTAAACCATGTTAACAGCTCATCGAATTCCTTATCACTGAGATCCAAATGCTCACAGGCGTCCATCACATCGCTTTGATACAATACATGATGGATATCATAGGATTGTGACAATTCTTCCTTGATCTCAGCCAGTGTCTTATACTCCTGCATAAGAACCTCCTTTTTGTTTTTCGTCATTTGTTTCATGCCCACTATTCCTCCCTTGTTTGGATCAGCGCATTGCGCTCACGGATCAATGCATTGCGCTCTTCTGCGATCTTCGCCTTTTCGATCGGATCATTCACTGCCTGTGCATCCTGAACCAGTCTTGCGATTTTTTCATCCAGCATACACGATTTTAATTTCGTCACAGCTTCCCGCAGTGCCTCCATATTCACCTCATCGCTGGCTAGCTCCCACTGTGCGACTGATAATAGCTGCGTTTTGACCCCTTCCTCGCTTATCGTGTTCAGAAAATCAGCGACTTGAATCTCAGCGTGTGTCCGATAATAATCAATCATACAGAGTGCCAACTGATTGGCATGGTGATCCAGCAGATACCCTAACTCATCCCGAAAATAGTTACAGGCACTTCGTGCATGCAGCATCTGTGAGAGAATCTCATATTCCGCTGCCAAAATTCCGCTTTTGGGATAGGTGAGATAGGTGCGTTTTTGATATGTTGCATTTGCCTGCGGCTTTTTGATCGCTTCCTTGACATCCATATCAAAGCCGGTCAACTCCCGCAGCCGAATATAATAGTTTTTCTTTTCAAACTCATCTTTTAAGGATGCGATCTCCTCTGCCAATTCCTTTGCATACTCCTTTTTCTGCGAATAATTTTCCAAATCGTATTTATGCATCAGATATGCAAAGAGAAAATCAATCCATGAAATCGTCTTATGTAAGGTCTTTTTCAATTCGTCCCTGCCATATGCCTCAATGATCTCATCAGGATCCAGAGCGGTTTTGTTTTCGACGATGGTAAAAGATAATATGCCCTTTGCCAGCTTGCCGAATTTATACGTTGCGTTTCTTCCTGCCTGATCCCCATCATAACAGACAACGACATCGACGCCAAGCCTGCTTAACAGTTTCAGCTGCTCCTTCGTACAAGCTGTTCCAAGCATTGCGATAGCGTTATGGTGATCCACCTTTTCCAACGCCAGCACATCCATGGCTCCCTCTACCAGATAGACGCATTTTTCTTTGCGTGCCTCCCCTTTGGCGCGGTGATAATTAAAGATCAGATCACCCTTGTGGTAGATGGGCGTCTCCTGTGTGTTGATATACTTTGCCTCCGCTCCATCGCCGATGCGACGAGCGGAGAAGCCGACCGGATTACCGTTTTCATCATGGATTGGGATCATAATGCGATGATAGAATACGTCGTTCATCCCCTGGGGACCCATGCGCACCACTCCGGCATCCACCAAATGCTCATCTTCATGCTTCTTAGCGTGCAGAAATCGATATAAAGCATCGTTGGGCGGGTTATAACCTAGTTCAAAACGATCGATGATCTCATCACTTAGACCACGCTGATGTAAATAAGCCAAAATGCTTTGTGCATCCGGTGTACGTAATTGATAATGCGTATATTCGATTGTATCATGACACACCTTATGCAAAGCGGTGGTTTTCGGATCGATACGTTCATACATCAGCTCCTGTGGTCGCTCCAATGGAATACCGACGATCTCTGCCACCTTATATACCGCCTCAATGAAGGAGAGCTGCTCATATTTCTGGACAAAGCTGAATACATTGCCACCGCTTCCGCACACAAAGCACTTAAAAATCTGCTTTTCGGCGGAAATCGACATGGAGGGATCATGATCATCGTGAAAGGGACAAACAGCACTGTAACTTCTGCCCTTGCGGGTGATCGGCAAATAGTGGGCAATCACCTCGACAATGTCTGCTTTAGCTCTGATTTCATTGATTTCTTGCTCGCTCAATCGGCTCAAACAATCACCTCTGTTATAGTTTTATACGATTTTCGATATATGATACTAAATCCGTTATTTTCACGCGCTCTTGCTTCATGGAATCACGTTCGCGAACTGTCACACAGCCATCCTGCTCACTCTCAAAGTCAACGGTGATGCAAAACGGCGTACCGATCGCATCCTGTCGGCGATAGCGCTTGCCAATGCTGCCGGCTTCATCATATTCGCAGTTTCCCACCGGTGCCAACAAGCGATATACCGCCATCGCCTGATCCTGCAATTTTTTTGACAAAGGCATGATACATGCCTTGATCGGTGCCAAGAAAGGATGTAAATGCATAACGATGCGACTATCCTTTTCCAATGCCTCTTCCTCATAAGCATCACACAGGAAGGCCAGCATCAATCGTTCTACGCCGACTGCCGGTTCTACGCAATACGGTAAAAATTTCTCGCCGCTCTCCTGATCAAAATATTCCAAATTCTGCTTTGAGGTGTTTTGATGACAATTCAGATCATAATCCGTGCGATCGGCAATACCCCACAACTCTCCCCAGCCAAAGGAAAACAGATATTCGATATCACTGGTTCCTTTAGAATAATGAGAGAGCTCCGCTTGAGAATGCTCGCGAATACGCAAATGCTCCTTAGAAATACCAAGGTTCAACAGAAACTGCATACAGAAATTCTTATAATATTCATACCATTTCAAATCCTCACCCGGCTTGGTGAAAAATTCCAGCTCCATCTGCTCGAATTCCCGTGTCCGGAAAATGAAGTTGCCCGGCGTGATCTCGTTGCGGAAACTCTTGCCGATCTGTCCGATACCGAATGGCAGTTTTCTTCTTGTACTGCGCTGCACATTCTTAAAATTCACAAACATTCCCTGTGCGGTTTCCGGACGCAGATAGATCGCATTTTTAGCTTCTTCCACAACGCCCTGAAAGGTCTTGAACATAAGATTGAATTGGCGGATATCGGTAAAA
>CANPNQ010000144.1 GCA_947575425.1 uncultured Erysipelotrichaceae bacterium | reverse complement strand
TCAGACAAAGCCACAATAACATCCTCTTTTGCAACTTGTTCCTTTTCTGATAACATATATCTCACTCCTTCCTATCCGTCTCTTTGGAACAATTCATTCGGTTCTACACCTAATGCTTTTGCTAATGCGTCCACTTCAGAAATTTTTAATAGACGCCTTCCGCTCAAAGAATCACACAACGCATGAGGTGTGATTCCTGCGCTTTCTGCAACAGCGTATTGCTTTAGCCCCCTTAATTTAATGTATTTAACTACATTATCGGAAACAGGAGCATTAAAATTAGTTATCTTGTTCACGAATATTGTCCTCCTTTCTTATGAAAGTTCGATTTGCTCAACTTTCAATCATATTTTATTCGTGTTCCTCGAATTTGCCAATAGTAATAAACCGCTTGATAGTCTCGCTTCTTTTAAACGATCATTGAAAGGCACAATTACCACATCCTTTCTTGATTGTATTATAAAGACTAAATGTCGCCTTGTCAACACAAAAAGTTTGAGAAAGTTGAATTTTTTTGAAGAACGCAAGAACAACTTGCAAATGAAATTGGTGTCGCAAAATCAACTGTAACAGGATATGAAAAAGGAAATAGTGAGCCTAATATGGTGACTGTTCAGAGAATAATGGAAACTCTTAATGTGGATGCAAATTTTCTTTGGCAGGATGAAATGAAGAACACTACTCAACTAGTAATATCAATGAGTGAAAAAGAATTATTAAAAAAATACCGCTCCCTTGATCCGATAGATAAGAAAGCGGTAGATGGCTTACTAGATACATTATCAGAAAGAGAAAAGCAACTAATCAAGGAACAATCCAAAGATAGCGAATACGCAAAAGAATTTATTGTATTGGAGCCACCAAAGGTTATACCACGATTCCCCAAACTGGCATCCGCTGGTACTGGTGAATATCTATTCAATGATATTCCGTCTGATATGATAGAAACTGAAAACTATGAAGCTGATTTCGCACTTGGTGTATATGGTAAAAGTATGGAGCCAAGATATAGCGAAGATGATTATGTATTGGTAAAAAAGCAAGACGCTGTCAATATGAACGATATAGCAATTTACATAATTGATGGTGAGTGCCTTATCAAGCAATTTAAGGGCGATCACTTGCATAGCCTTAATCCTGAATTTGATGATATTGCATTCAATGAGGAACAGAATATCAAATGCGTGGGTAAGGTTTTGGGGAAAGCATAGAAAATGGGAGGGATAAGATATGATAGATCTCAAGGAAAAATTATTAGATAAGAGCATAGAAGCATTTATGATGGCTATTGAAATATATAATAAGCCATCAATTCAATATCGTGTTGAAGGATTTGCAATTTTTATATGTAACGCATGGGAACTTATGCTTAAGGCTTATATTCTGAAAAGGGATGGAAATCAGTATATCTACTTTAGAGACAAACCTAATAGAACAATTAGCTTAATAAACTGTATTGAAAAAGTATTCACAAATGACAAAGATCCATTAAGGATAAATTTAGAAAAGATTATTGAATTAAGGGATCAAAGTACACATTTAATTACAGAAGAATATGAAATGGTCTATGTTCCATTGTTTCAATCATGTATTCTTAATTTTAATGAAAAAATCAAAAGTTTCCACGACATTGACATGACAGACTATATTCCTCAAAACTTTCTAACCTTGTCAGTAAGTATGAAAACTCTAAAAGAAACAGAAATAGTTGCCAAATACCCTGAGGAAATAGCCACAAGACTACTTGAATATAAGGCAAAAATAGACGATTTGTCCTTTAATAACAACGAAAAATTCGCTATACGTATAGACCACTATCATTATCTAACAAAAGACAAAGGCAAAGCAACATCATTTGTAAATGTAGATTCTACTGCGGAAACTCCTGTTAAGATCATTAAAGAATTACAAGATCCTAACAATACGCATAAATACACTGCAAAAAGCTGTATTGAATTAATAAGGAAAACTCTTAACAAAGAAAAAATTGCTGTTAAGTATAGAGGTGTGCCAACTAAGTTTACCAATTTCCATTTTACAAACTTTTGTAAATATTTTGGAATAAAGGAAAACCCTAAATTTTGCTATATACATAGACAATATTCTAGTCCGACGTATTCCTACTCTCAACAAGCAATTGATTTTATAATAGGCGAGATAAAAAAAGATCCCGAAAATATCCTGGATAACATAAAAAAATAAGTCAACCCCAGGAGCAAAGGAATTCTAAGCGTCACCGCCTACTCCCATTCAGGAACCCAGCTTTATCCATCACAAGTTGACTACTTATATTATATTCGATTAACACAAATTGTCAACAAAAAAATCCCCGGTACGCCAATACCGGGGTAGTACAATAAAGAAATTGTCACTGGCTGCAACCAGTGACAGGTGCATAAGTTCCACACTACATGCACCTCTATTGTACTAGAAATAGCGCTTTATTGCAAGATTTCATAGTATGAAATGGAGGTTTTTTTATGTATTTTATGTATCTTAGAAAATCTAGGAAAGACGATGAGCTTGAAAACGCAACAATAGAAGAAACACTCGCAAGACATGAGCGTACCTTACTAGAACTGGCTCATAAAATGAAAATCACTGTGGATAGAATATATCGTGAAGTAGTTTCCGGTGAGACGATCGCAGCTCGTCCAATGATGCAACAGATGCTTGCTGATATGGAAGATGGCATGTGTGATGGTGTCCTTGTAATGGAAGTAGAGCGTCTTGCTCGTGGGAATACAATGGATCAAGGTTTAGTGGCACAGACATTCCAGTTATGTGATACCAAGATCATTACGCCAATGCGGACATACGATCCACAGAACGAAGCCGATCAAGAGTATTTTGAATTTAGTCTATTCATGTCAAGACGTGAATACAAAACGATCACAAGACGTATGCAAGCCGGAAGAAAGGCATCGTTCAATGAAGGTAAGTACATTGGTAACATTCCACCTTATGGGTATGATCGTATGAAATTACAAGGCGAGAAAGGATGGATCCTTACCATCAATGAAAGTGAAGCTCAGGTAGTGCACCTTATCTTTGATTGGTATGTTCATGGTGAAATGCAGTCGGATGGAAGCATCGAAAAAATGGGAACCACCTCTATTGCCCGCAAATTAAATGAGTTGGCTATCCCCTCTCGCAAAGGTATAGGATGGACAACATCGTTTATACGGGATCTAATCCGAAACCCTGTGTATATTGGTAAACTGCGGTTAGGGTGGCGCAAAAGTTGTAAGAAAATGGCTGATGGCAAAATTTTAAGACAGCGCCCTAAGGCAGAAGATTATTTGATCTCCCAAGGCAGACATAAGCCAATCATTGATACTGAGCTATGGGAAGCTGCACAGGATATATTTAAAACTAGAGGACGTCCTTTACCTAACAAGCAACTCCATAATCCCCTTGCCGGGTTGATTATATGTGGGAAATGTGGAAACAAAATGCAAAGGCGTCCATTTGGTAATGGCAGAACAGATACCATACTATGCCCCACCATGACATGCGATAATATCGGCAGTGATCTCCATAACGTCGAGAGAGCCATACTGGATGCGCTAAGGTCATGGATGGAACAATATACCTTAGATCAGGAATCCATCAAACAGACGACGGATAACAGCAAAATAAAGACGCTAAGCAATAGTATCGAAAAACAAAATAAAAAACTATCTACTTTACAAACTCAGATCAATAACATTTACGATCTATTGGAACAAGGTGTGTATGATATTGAAACCTTTACCGACAGAAGCGCATCGTTAAAGCAACAAATCAGTGATCTAAAGAAAAGCATTAACATATTAGAAAAAAAACTAAAAACAGAAAAACAGATCAACGAAGCCCATGACCTTCTTATCCCAAGAATAAACAATCTATTGGAAAGTTATGAAACAATGTAAAAAGCCGGAGAGAAAAACAACGCTTTACAAAGTGTCTTAGATAAAGTAATATATACTAAAACTGTACGACGTAAAAAAGGCGAAACTCAAGATACATTTGAAATTACCATTTATCCAAAAGTGCCACATCATTAAAACCCTTGTTCAAAGGCATTTTTTATTACAGATAGAATGTATGTGCTGACGAACTAGCGCATGTGGAAATGATCGCCGCTATGGTATATCAGCTGACTAGAAACCTGACACCCAAACAGATCAAGGAATCCGGCTTTGATGCAACCTTTGTCGATCATACCACAGGCATCTATCCCCAAGCAGCTGCCGGCGTTCCTCATAGCGCCGCCTATTATCAGTCCAAGGGAGATCCGATCGCTGATCTGATGGAAGATATGGCAGCGGAGCAAAAAGCCCGTGTCGTTTATGACAACCTGCTTCGTCTGGCAAACTAT
>CANPNQ010000143.1 GCA_947575425.1 uncultured Erysipelotrichaceae bacterium | reverse complement strand
GACCTCCCTGTCAGTTGAATTTGCTCATACTTTTTTTATTATAGCACAAAATTGATGTTTTGCGTATACTGTGTTACAATAGGTTATCTGATGCGGCAATGATTTTCGTCGTGTGATCAAGGAGGTATGCATATGTCCAAAGAAGAAAAAACGATGCGCAATATGTTTCATCTCAGCTTTGGTGAAGAGGTTGGTAATGCGGTTACTCATGGTGTAATGGCGATTTTATGCCTGTTCTTCTTACCCTTTGCGGCAGTATATTCCGATCGCATGGCAGATGGCTGGCGCGCTTTTGGTGTCTCAGTTTTTATGATCTGCTTGTTTCTGATGTTCCTGATTTCAACCGTTTACCATAGCATGGCATACGACAGTGAACAAAAATATATTTTCCGCAAACTGGATCACATTTGTATTTTACTTGCCATCGCCGGCAGTTACACGCCGATTGCCATATCGCTGATCCAAGGCTGGGAAGCCATAATCATCTTGATCATCGAATGGACCATGGTGCTTGCCGGTATTTTATTGAAGGCAATTTCCAAGCGCAGTTTTCCTAAACTGTCCATGGGTATTTATATGGTGATGGGCTGGACAGCCTTATTCTTCCTTCCTAAATTGGTACAGGTCGCTTCCTTATCGTTTCTTAGCTTGATCGTGGCAGGAGGAATTATGTATACGATCGGTGCTTTCTTCTATGCCAAGCCGCAAAAACGCTATTTTCATATGGTATGGCATCTGTTTATCAATCTGGCAAGCATTCTGCATATCATAGCCATCGTTTTTATCATGTAAAAGCCGCCCTTTTTTATATTTTCTCATGATATACGAATATGCTTCGCTACAAAACACAAGAGATTTTATTTCTTTCATTTACAATACTTCTCTTCACAAAAGATAAGCGATATGATAAAAACAGGAGTGTCCATCATAACACTCCTGTTTTATAAAATAACAAATTGACTTTTCTGCACTCTAATCCAATTTTTCTCCATTGGAGGAAATAACCGTTTGATACCAATAAAAGGAATCCTTTTTATATCTTTGATAGGTTCCGTTTCCTTCATCGTCCGCATCCACATAAATAAAGCCATAACGTTTGCTCATTTCCACAGAACCGGCAGATACAATATCAATGCATCCCCATGGCGTATATCCCATCACCTCTACTCTGTCATCAATCGCTTCACCGATCGCTTTGATATGCTCGCGAAGATAAGCGATTCGATATTCATCATGTACCGTTCCATTTTCAAATATATCATGTGCTCCCAATCCGTTTTCGACTACAAAGATAGGCAAACGGTAGCGATCATACACCTTATTCAATGCGATTCTTAGCCCGATTGCATCAATGTTCCAACCCCATTCACTGTATTTCAGATAAGGATTTCGCAGCTCTTTCACAAAAATTCCGGCTTCCTTGTCTCCTTGCTTTTCCGCACTGATCACATTGCTTAAATAATAACTGAAAGAAAGGAAATCTACTGTGTTTTCCTTTAAAATCTCCTCAAAGCCATCCACATAATCAATTTGGATATGATGCTCTTTGAAATAGCGCAGGATTCGTTTCGGGTAATATCCGCCTGCCATCACATCATAGAAATACATATTGAGCTGATCTTCTAATAATGTTGCCTGTGCATCTTCCGGCTTACAAGTGTATGGATAGCATTCGATGCGATTGATCATACAGCCGATCTGGCAATTTGGCGCATGCTCATGGGCATACTTTACGGTCAATGCAGAAGCCACAAACTGATGATGCAGTGCCTGATGCTTCAAAGAAGGAATATCTTTTTTTGCCCTTGCTCCAAACATTCCCCCTCCATTCCATAAAGACATCAGCATCATATTGATCTCATTGAACGTAATCCAATACTTGACTTCATCTTTGTATTCATCCAGCAATGTTTTGGTGAATTTAACATACAAGTCAATCACTTTCGGCGACTCCCAGCCGTTGTATTTCTTTGTCAAAGCAATCGGTATTTCATAATGGGCCATCGTGACAAGCGGCTCAATGCCATACTTATGCAGTTCTTGAAACACACGATGGTAAAAATTCACACCCGCTTGATTTGGATGATCCTCTAATCCGCTGGGATAAAGACGACACCAAGAAATAGACATGCGAAACACTTTGAATCCCATTTCCGCAAATAAAGCAATGTCCTCTTTATAATGATGATAAAAGTCGCTTCCCCTGCGTAATGGGAAATTGAAAGCATCCTCATTTTCTATCAGTTTTACAAAACGATCATATTCCACCTCCGGAATGATTGTATGTTCATCCAATTCATCCTTTGCGATATAGTTGATATAATCCAACTGCGATTTCCCTCTGCCATCCAGATCAAATGCCCCTTCATACTGGGCATTGCTCGTCGCTCCGCCCCATAAAAAATTATCAGGAAAACTCATCATAAGCGCCTCCTATTCCTTTGCATCTTTCGTAAAAACAAAAGCATATAGGAACGATGCCGCAAAAGAAATAATGATACATATGATAATGAATAGCAAATTGTTGCCCTCATCGATATATGCTGGTAAACTAAAGATTCCCGGCATCGCAAATAAGTAGCATTTCACCCCGAGTAACATATAAGCAGCTCCTGCGACTGCTCCGCCGATGCATGCGCCTTTCAATGCTGTTTTATATTTTACATCGATTCCATATAACGCTGGTTCGGTAATACCCAAAATACCCAGACCTCCGGATGAGAAAGCTGCGGATTTCATCGATGGGTTCTTGATTTTAACAGCAGCACCGATGGTAGCACCTGCCACAGCAATATTATTCAGAAAATACGCCGGAAAGATAAAATCATACCCGAGTTCAGCAAAATTCACCTGTGTCATAGGTCCGATTCCCAGTCCTCAGGCCATTGTGATAAATGGCATCAGACCCGTCAATATTGCACCGGCTATCGGTCCTGAGAAATCAAATAAGAAGCCGACAAGCCCTGTTACATATACCGCGATATAATTCCCCAACGGCACTACAACAAATAAAAGCAGCGGTGTTGCGATCATTAAGGAGATCGTTCCTGTCAATATAAGACTTAAACTCTTCGGCATGAATCTATCGATCAATTTATATAGATAAGAAAATGCAATCACGCTTAGTATAACAGGTAAAACAGTAGAAGTATATACATAACAGGGAATATCAAAAAATAAGAAGTGGATCGTCTCTCCTGCGGATTGTGTCAATATGGTCGGATAAAGTAAAGTACCCGCAATGATCAATCCAAACATCTCATTGAGCTTTACACGCTTAGAAGTCGTATACCCGACAAAGAACGGTAAGAAATAAAACGGTACATCTCCGACCACATTCAATATCGTGATCACACCGTCACTCTCTGCCAATAATCCGCTTACCGTCAGCAGCAATGTCACACATTTGATCATACCACATGCACAGAATGCGGGAATGATAGGTGTAAAAATTGCGGATAGATGATCAAACAGCTTTGTCCCAATGCTGCGCTCATCTGTTGAAGATGGATGTGCTACTTCTTCACGAACCTCAGCATTTTTATCTAAATTGGCAATGTCGCAGAACTCATCATACAAATCTCGGACGTGTGGACCGATCATCAATTGTAACTGATCCCCCACCTCTTTTACCTGAATAATTCCATCGATCTTTTCCAGTGCCTCGCAATTCAACGCAGATTGATCTTTTAATATAAAGCGCAGACGTGTCACACAATGAAATACATCATCAATATTACTAACCGGAATTTCCTGTAATATCGCATGACATAGCTTTTCATATTTCATAAAATTTTCCTCCTCATTTGCTAAAAAGGCAGACTTATCCTCAGATTCGATCTAAATCAAGTCTAGCCCATAGGTCACTACCTTGCCTTTTGTAATACATTGTTAATGTGAATGATCAAATACCCCTTCTCTTCACTGGATATATTGATCTGATAATTGTAATTCAAATATTCCTGTACCAATTCCACGCATTTGGTTATTTCCGGATACTGTATTTTCATCATACGATATAAAAAATCATCGTTATTGCCCATCTTATTAGTGTCCTGTGAAAACACCCTTGCGCCGAAATATTTCAAGTGCGTAATAAAGCGTTCATAATAAATAGAATCCTGATTCATGCGAATATTGAAGTAATTCTCAATAATCTCCAATACTTTCTTTACCAACTTCATTCGCTTATCATCCTGCTTCACTCCCCCTCCCTCGGATAAATTGATGATATGATACGCGATAAATCCCGCTTCATCGATCGGTAAAGAGATATCATAAGCCTCTTTGATCTGCTTTAGTGCCATCTTTCCGATCTCGTATTCAGCCGGATGAAAATGCTTGATCTCATTGAGCATCTCATTTTTCAAAATAATATGCTCATT
>CANPNQ010000142.1 GCA_947575425.1 uncultured Erysipelotrichaceae bacterium | reverse complement strand
AAGGTCCCTTATAGCATTATATACGTGCTATAAGGGCTTTTTTTATTGAAAAGAGGGTAGAGAAATGGAAAAGTGTAAGAAAAAGCGCGATTCATTTAAAATTTACTTATCTGAAGATGAACGAAGAGAAATTGATGCTTACGCAAATCGTGTTGGTTTTAAAAAAGTGAGCAATTTGATAAGAGATGCGATTTTGTATCTTGCAAGAGATCCTTCTTATGATTTTATTTTCGACAAAGGTTCGCTCTTTCACGAGGATTTAAAGCGAATTCATATCAGAAAGAAATTCTTGGAAGTTCTTGATCAAGCATTGGATATTTTTGAGGATAACAATCTAATAGTACCTCAATCAGAGGAAGATGGTGATCTTCATGATGACCAACCTTGAATTGCTGCGAAAGATCCATGAAGGAGCAAATGAATGCTTTAATCCGGATGATGAGGTTGTTTGTCATATTGCCATTCTGAGATCTTGGATTGACAGGGAATCTCCGGAAAATCTTGCATATGTGTTTGATCCCAATGATGATCGATTTTATGATCGATTATATACCATAGATCGATTCTTGAATGAATGCAAGGAGATTATTGATGATGAATTAGAAGAATCGTATTTCAGTATCAATTCGTTCTGGCGGAAAAATAAGCATACAGAGGATATCAGACATTTAAATGCGTTTGCTTTGGACTTTGACTTCTATAAGAAAAAAAAGTATCAGAATTTGTCACCGGTGGAAATGTATGAAACGCATATTAAGCCGGCACTGCCTATGAAGCCTACGGCCGTGATTGACAGCGGCAGAGGCCTGTATGTGATTTATGCTTTTCATCACTGCTCCATCGTTCGCATAAAACTCTACCAAGCCATATATAAGCAATTTTTAGATCGCTTTATAAATTACGGTATGGATCCGAAGGCTATCAATGTGACACAGGTAATACGTGTTCCGGGATCCTATAACGTGAAAGCCAATAAAACAGTAGAGATTATTGATAGCTACAATACGGAGTATGAGTTGACTGATTTCTGCCAACTACTGCCATTTACATATGAGCAGGTACAGGTACATCGAGAAGAGCAAAAGGAAAAGCGGCGCAAGAAGGAAGAAGTCAAGGTATCTCAAGAGGCACGTAAGGAAAGAAGAAAGAAATGCAAGATATTCTTGGCGGATCTGCAGAAACTGATCGCTATGAGAAACCATCAAGGCTATTATGAAGGCTATCGAGAGTTGGTGATCTATCTTGCGCTGGAGAAAATGCTGTGGGCAGGCTATGACAAGGATCTTGCTATAAAAGAGGCAAGTAAGCTTAATGATGAATTTCATTGGCCGCTGAAAGAATACAGTGTGGAAAAGCAATGTATGCCGGCACAGGTTCACTATTGTACTCACAGCGTTAAAACAGTGATTACAAAGCTGGAGATCAGCGAAGAGGAGCAGAAGAAGCTTCACGTACTGGTGAGTAGAGAACATAAGGATCTGCACCGCAAGCATTTAAAAAATAAACATCCGCTATTGAATCGATCAAAAAAAGAAGTAGAGCAGCTTATGCGAAGAACTGAGGTAATTAAACTTAAAAAGGAAGGCAAAAGAAATACTGATATTGCCAATGCACTAGAAGTAGATAAATCCACCATAACACTTGATCTTAAATACATCAATGCACATAAGCATGAATTTAGGAAGGTGTTGGGTGATTCGATAGAGGCGCTGGAAAGCGCTCTAAACGATGAAAATTTGGTACGTAAAACTATATATGATGAGTTAAAAAGACTCCGCAGATGGGCTGAAATGAGCGCTTACGTGCTGGCTGATCCATAATGATGGGCGGAGTTGTAAAAAAATTCGACACAATGATATACGTGTAGAGAGAAAGGAGCCGGATTATGGAAATACAAGAGATCTGCGAGTCATTGTTGGAAAAAGCCGCCCTCATCTGCAATGATTCTAGTAGTACGGAGTACGAAAAGACAATACGTCTTTCCTCCCTTATGACCATCCTAGAAAGAATGGGAGTACCCTTGTTACTGAAGGAGTCTTTTCAATGGGCATACCAATACGGAGATGAAGAAAAGCAGCTTATGTTGGAGACATATCAAATGATTGCGGATATGCGAGATTTATAGGAGATTAGGAGTATGAGTGATAATAGCCTTGTAATAGTCTGCGACCCGTCTCAGAAGGAGCCTGTGCTTATGAAGGTACGTAGGGATAACCTTATCAGCAAGATCTCAGAAGCGTGCAATGGTTTTGAGATCGTATACGCAAAAAAACTATGGGATCTTCATGAAGCAGCGGTATTGGTATGCTGTGATGATTTCTACCGCTTAAAGGTGCCAATATGCAATGACCTAGCAACGTATTTTTACAACGAGGATCAAGCAGCAATCTATGGACATTGGAAGATCATCGGAACCGTGTGTATAGCGAAATGCTTTATCAATCAGTATGGAGAAACAGATTTATGTGGCTTTTCTTTTAGGGAATCACAGGAGCTGTGCAAGAAACTGAAGGAGGTATTAAATGCAGAAAAATAAAATGATAACAGTAGTGGTGATCATGCTTGGCTTAATACTTTTGTGGTATGCGAGAAGCAACGCAGGGATGTTTGAACGATCATTGCAGGAGGTTAGCTTTGGCAGGTGTACCGATGGCGATACAGCACATTTTTTGATTGCCGGTGAAGATGTAACCGTCCGGTTATTGGCAATTGATACACCGGAGACAAAGCATCCTACAAAAGGGGAAGAACCGTATGGAAAGGAGGCAAGTGATTATACCTGCAAAATGATCAAAGATGCGAAGGATATCCGCTTGGAATACGATCCGAATGCAAAAGAAGATAAATATGGGCGCATTCTTGCATGGGTATTTGTAGATGGTGAGCTGTTGCAGGAGAAACTGGTTGAACTGGGGTATGCAAAAGTAGCTTATCTGTATGATGACTACAAATATACGGAGGTATTGCTGCAAGCGCAGGAAGAAGCAAAGAATTCAAAGATTGGCATATGGCAATGATAGGAGGGAATGTATGATCAGAATCAGAATTGAGTTTTTGGAGGAGCAGGATCGTCAAGAAATTTTAAAGGTACTGGATGGAAAATATAAAATCGCTGAATGCAGCAGGATTAGGGAAAGTAAGATTGAAGGCAATGAGTTTAAAATGCAGTATCTTACGATGGTACCAAAGCATGAGTAAGGACAGTGAGCTGATTCTGCCGAATTACGTCTATTTTAATTTGGCTGAATACAAAAATGCTGTGATTGCACGAAAGTATTTGATCCAGTATGGATCTGAACAGATCATTGAAGAGTGCAAAAACAAAGGATATCGTGTCAAACTGGTAAGAGTATCCCATACACGTATGTCTGTGGTAAATAGGCGTGCAACAAAGCAGCCGAAGTATCCGGTCGATGATTCCTACATACTGGAAATAGTGTAAGCAAGACAAGAGAAAACAAACAAAACATAACAAAGCAAACGAAGGAGATAACAAATGAAAAAGATGGAAACAATTGCTATTAAAAGCGGAAAAGGTGGTTGTGATAAAACCACCGCTACGATCAATATTGCAGCAGCTGATGCGCAGCTATTCAATCAAAAAGTATTAGTGATCGATACGGATGGGCGAGGCCATACAACTTCAATGTTTAAAACTGATGATACTTACCGATATCAGATCGGCGATGTATTGATGGGCAGAGTGAAAGCAGTGGATGCGATCTTGCCTACAAAATGGAGTAATATAGATTTTATTGGTTGTGGTGAGGAAATCAAAGATGATCTGAAGGAGCTGGAAAAGAAAATCTTTATGGATCCGATGCATCGACTAGGTAAGATCTTAGATGAAATTGATGCACTGAGGATATATGATCGATGCTACATCGATTGCAATCAGGATCCGGATCTGATGGCGGTAAATATTATGCTATATGCCAATCGAATACTGATCCCGGCAAGGAGCGATGATTATAGCTTGGATGGTTTATCCAAGATGCTGGAATGGATGTCTCAGGTTGAAGGGGTGCGAGAAACACCGCTTCAATATAATGTTATGATCACCGATAAGGAAAGAAATAAGGAAAGTGATGATTCAATTACTAAGATACATACTTTATCCCAAGATCATCTATGTCGTACATTCATAAGGCATCAGGCAAAGGTTGTACAGCATAGCAGTAAAGATACAGTGAAGATTCCCTTCGTATTGGAGAAAAAGCTTGCTGGAGTTGCAGAGGATTATATTGAATTGGTAAAGGAGCTGTTTGGTTATGACAAGTAGATTTAATATCTTGGGATCAGTGAATCCCGGCTTACCGATCGAGCCGAAAATGATTGATATTTCTTTAATCGATGCCGATGCAAATAATTTTTATGCAGCTGATCGAGAAAAAGAGGGAAAGCG
>CANPNQ010000141.1 GCA_947575425.1 uncultured Erysipelotrichaceae bacterium | reverse complement strand
ATCTCATCGGCTTTTTGCTGCACATCCAGATTGATGGAGGTATGCACTACACAGCTGGTGGAATAAATATCAATGTCATATTTTTCCAGTGCTTCCTTTCGCACCAAATCTAAAATGGTATCGTTGGATTCACTTTGGAAGAAACGCTCACCGTTTAACTGGAATGCCAGTTCTGTACTTTTAGCCAACTGATATTCCGCTTCACTGATATAGCCATGATAATACATCTGATATAAGGTTTCGTTGCGTCGTTCCAGTGCATAATCGTAGAAGTTGATCCATGTTTGCGAACGCTCACTCCATTGGGTACCTTTATATGGATTGAACAGGTTCGGGGCATTGACTACGCCTGCCAAAAAGGCACTTTCCGATAAATTCAGCTGAGAAGCATCTTTACCAAAGTAATACTGCGCTCCCTTCTGAATTCCACGGGCGCTGTTGCCAAAGTTCACCTTGTTCAGATAATTGACAAGGATCTCCTTTTTTCCCATACTGCTCTCTGCTTCCATGCTGAGGAAGATCTCTTGGATTTTCCATTCGATTTTCTGCCAGCTGCTGGCATTGAGTTCATCATAATCAGGATCTCCCTTGCGGGCATTGTCAATCATCTGCATGGTCAGGGTCGATCCACCCTGTCCTAAATCACCGTTACGCAGATTGTTGATGGCGGACATCGCAAAACGGGGAAGATCAAACCCATTATGGGTAAAATAACGGGAATCCTCAATCGCCAAAAAGGCATCCACTGTTGATTGGGATAGCTCATCATAAGTGATGCTCTGGCGATTTTCCGCTCCGACCTCCAACAGCGTTTCACCGTTGCTGGCAAGGATCGGACTGCTGTCCTGTGCGATGAAATTCAAATCTGTCAGGGATTTGGCACCGCTCATGATATTGGCGATGATGAAGAATACGATCACACCGCAGATTGCCACAAGCGACAAAAAGCATACCAAAATGGAATTTAAGATTTTGCGCTTGTCCATCTTCTTATCCTTGACAGCCTTTTGGCTTGTCACATTCTTGCCGCTATTGTTCTTCTTTTTGGTAGGGTTCTTATCTGTGATATTTTTCTTACCTGCGGAAGTATTCGGCTTTTTCTTTTGGCTCATTGGAATGATCCCTCCTTGAAATATAACTCGTCGACATTATCCAAATATCGCAAACGCGGGGTATATCCCTGTCTGATCAAAGAACCGTTCTCTTTGATATCAGCATAGGGGATGGATTTATGCGTTGCTGCATGAAATTGTTGAATCATATAATCGGCATCGACCAAATAGGTTTCATCATAATAGGTAAAGCGAATGATCACAAAGCCGATCCCGCCATGGCGAAGTACCCGTTCCAGATGCTGGATCTGATGGGGATGAATGTTTTTGAGGGGGAAGGATGTTTTGGATTTCGTCTCTTTTGCCTCAAAGTCGATGGCTTTGCCACGATAAATCCCATTGTAGTCTGTTGTACTCGGTGTTTTGTAATACGCCTCCGTAATCTTAGCGGCACTTCGCATCGGATAGTCCACCTTGACGATCTGAATGGGAATCGGTTTTTTGTGGATGACAGCTCGCTCACATTCCAAATAATAGGTATTGCTTTTGTTTAAGTCATCCTCCAAAGACATCCCGCGACCCATGTAATTATCACGGATCTCATGATGCGCACACGTCTTTTTTTTGTTTGGATAATTGATCATCCTATCACCTTTTTACCATTTTGAAACGCAATGCATCCAAGAGATGCATATCCTTTCAAATGATATTATAGCATATCTTAAAAAAGATAGGTAGAAAAACGTTATGGAAAATTGTTCGCATATGCAATTTTTGACATAAGGAAATGCATGGAAAGAGGAAATGGAACAGGAAAGGCATTCCATGTGATGATACAAGGAGAAAAAGTGAAAAAACTTAGCGAAACTGCTTTTTTCTCTTGCAATTTTTATGATTTTTTGAGACACTTATAAGCAGAAGGTGAAACAGATGGAGAAAAGATTCAAATTGAGTGTTGAGGATGTGTTGGAAAAGCAGTTCAATATCGATTTCAAAGGGTATTCCTCCGGTGAAGTCGATGAGTTTCTGGATTTGGTGATTTCCGATTATCAGCAATACAACAAAATGATTGATGAATTGGGAAGTCACTTACAGGAATATGAGCGACAGATCAATGCGTTGCGGGCGAAGATCGTTGAGCTGGAAGGCAAGCAGGGGGCAATGAGTACAGAAAACAACGGTGCCGGTAACATCGATATTTTGAAACGCTTGACCCGTTTGGAAAACGAAGTATTTCGCCGATAGAAAATTTGCATTGTATAAGTGACGCAATCGCTGGTCTTTACGAGATCAGAGGAAAGTCCATGCTCGCACGAGCTGCGATTTGCTCGTAGTGTTTGTGCCGGATGAAACAATAAGCCCGGGCAGAAGTGATTCTGACGGCTGTTTGTATGCCTAAGGTCCTTGGCTAAGGCATATAGACTGTAAAAGTGCCACAGAGACGAGGCATTCGGGAAACCGGATGCGTGGAACGCGGTAAACCCCGCAAGCGAGAAACCCAAATTTGGTAGGGGAACCTGAGATCCGTGAAAGAAAAGGAAACGGATGTCGGGATCATGCGTTAGCAGATAGATAAATGGTTGCGCCCGCATCCTGCGGGAACAGAACATGGCTTACCTTATGCAATGTGGTACAGGAGCATCTCGCTCCTGTTTTTTTGCGGTTTTTGCCTGTTTTTTCACGTATGAAAATGGCTTTTAAGGTTTACATTGACGGAAATGCTTGTTATAATAATATAGAAATGCTAAAATCATGAGAACTGGTCTAATTTCTGTTCGCTCATGTACAGATAATGATGATGTGAGGTGCCACAATATGGACAAAATAGGAAGTATGCTGAAAGAAAAACGATTGGAAAAGGGACTGACGATTGAGGAAATCAGCCAAAAGACTCGTTTGACGATGAAACATATCAAAGCAATTGAGGAAGGGGATATTTCCTATTTTAAAGATGACCTGTCTTATCTGCGCTTCTTTTTGCGTGCATATTGCGATGCGTTGGAGATTGACTTTGAACCGCTGCGCGAGGAATTGCAGGATTCCATCGAGGATTATACGACCTCCTTCAATACAGAAGCATTGATTGAGCATGCCCAGATTGAAAAGGGTGTTCAAAAAACCAATGAAAAGATGAAACAGCCGCAGACGGAGAAACGCGCGAAACGCAAGAAAAAGAAACGCAAATACAAAAAGGTGGATTTTTCTCTGTTATCCTTTTTGGCGATCGTGATCGTGATCTTGATCGGTTTGATTTTTGCCTTTGTGATGTGGTTTCAGGGAAATCAGGACAAAGGGAACGATATCAGTGAAAATAAACCACCTGTCGCAACTGTTCCGACCTATACGCAGGATCCCGAAACACCAACACCTCCTCCGGTTGTAGTAGAGCCACCGGTGGAAGAAAAGGAAATGGCAATCACCAAAACATTGGAGGACAGTGGGCAGGCGATCTATACTATTGAGAATCTGAAGGCAGAAGATGAGCTTGATATCGAGATCACCTTCGGCTCTAACTCCAGCTTTCGCGTATTGGTAAACGATGTGGAGCTGAGCGATCCGCCCCGCGGCATCCAAAACTATAAGACGGTATTGCATGTGCGGGAAAAGGCAGAACCCAATAAAAAGATTTTATTGGCTTTCGGCTTTATGCAGAATAACAGCATCAAGGTAAACGGGAAGCAGCTGGAGATACCGGCAGCCTTGGTAAATAAACAAGGTACGGCAATCATTGAATTCGACGTGAAAGGTGCAGAGTAATATGAACATCAATTTACCAAATCGCTTGACATTGTTTCGGATCTGTCTGGTTCCGTTGATCGCATTGATATATTTGTTCCCATATGCGCAGTTCGGTATCGAAGTCGCAGAGCTTGACTTTGATTTTGTATCGCTGCGCATTACCAATATCATCGTATTGATTTTATTTGCGGCAGCCTCCTTTACCGATTTTTTGGATGGCCATATCGCCAGAAAATACCATTTGGTAACTTCCTTTGGCAAATTTCTGGATCCAATCGCAGATAAATTGCTTGTCAATACGATGTTTGTGCTGTTTGCGGCAAACGGAGCTGCGGCAGTAGTGCCTGTCATGGTGATGATTTGGCGTGATACGATCGTTGACGGACTTCGTATGAATGCCGGAGAAAAGGGAATCGTTGTGGCAGCCGGTATGTTGGGAAAGGTGAAAACAGTGGCACAGATGATTACGATCATTGTGATCCTGTTGAACAATCTGCCCTTTGAACTATGGCGCTTTCCGATGGGAGAGCTGTTACTGTGGTTCTCAATGTGCGTATCCGTCATGAGCGGTGTTTCGTATTTCATGCAGCTGAAAGATGTGATTATGGAGACGATGTAGTCATG
>CANPNQ010000140.1 GCA_947575425.1 uncultured Erysipelotrichaceae bacterium | reverse complement strand
GGAAAAGAAGAAGCATGCGGATGATAAAAAGGTATATAAGATGTACTATGCGTATAGTGAACGCATTTCCTCTTTGGCGCCGCATCGCATGATGGCAATCGATCGGGCAGAGAGAGAAAAGGTCATTTCCGTATCGATCGATATAGATGAGGCGCGTTTGATTGAATGGGGAATTCGTCGCTATACCCGCAAGCAGCCAAGTGTTGCCGACCCCTATATCAAGGAAGCAGTTGAGGATGGCTGTCAGCGTTTGATTTTTCCCAGCGTGGAGCGAGAGATTCGTGCAGAGCTGAGTGATAAGGCGCATGAGCAGTCCATCCAAGTGTTTTCCATGAATCTGGAGCGCTTGTTATTACAGCCGCCGATGCGCAATCAAATGGTGCTCGGTTTTGATCCTGCCTTTCGCACCGGATGTAAGCTGGCGGTGATTGATACGACCGGAAAAATGCTGGAGATCGCTGTGATCTATCCACATGAACCCCATGCCAGAGTAAAGCAGGCGCAGGAAATCATGCTTGATCTGATAAAGCGTTATCCGATAGATATCATTGCGATCGGCAACGGTACCGCAAGTAGGGAAAGCGAAGCTTTTGTGGCAGATTTGATTCGTACCCATCATTTATCCGTTTCCTATACGATGGTCTCCGAAGCGGGTGCTTCTGTTTATTCCGCCTCTAAGCTGGCAAGAGAGGAGTTTCCCGATCTTCATGTGGAACAGCGTTCTGCGATCTCCATTGCCCGCAGGATCATCGATCCTTTATCCGAACTGATCAAGATTGATCCACAATCGATTGGGGTAGGACAGTACCAACATGATCTGCCTGCCAATCGTTTGAAGGAACGCTTGGATTTTGTCGTATCGAAGGCGGTTAACCGGGTCGGGGTCAATGTGAATACCGCCTCTGCGGAATTATTGAAGCATGTCTCTGGTCTCACTAGCGCAACTGCGAAATCCATCGTAGCTTATCGAAATGAACACGGTGCCATTCACAGCCGCAAGGAATTAACACGCATCCCCAAGATCGGGGCGAAATCCTTTGAACAGGCAGCCGGTTTTTTGCGCATTGAAGATGGTGAGGAGATCATGGATCGCACCGCTATCCATCCGGAAAGCTATGAACTGGCGAAATCACTCTTAAAGCAGTTGTCCTTACAGGAGAGGGATATGGGCAGTGAAGCCGCACAAATGGCGGTGAAGGAGGCGTCTGTGGCGATGCTGGCACAGACACTCCACAGTGATATTTATACGATACAGGATATCCTTGAGGCGATTGCTTCACCGCTGAGAGATTATCGGGATCAATATGATGCGCCGATTCTGCGCAGTGATGTGCTGGAGCTGTCCGATCTGCATATCGGTGATGAATTGGAAGGTGTGGTGCGTAATGTGGTGGACTTTGGCGCCTTTGTCGATATCGGCTTGCATGAGGATGGCCTGATTCATATCTCTAAAATGAGCCGACAGCGCATCGCCCATCCCAGTGAGATTGTGTCGGTAGGGGATATTCGCAAGGTATATGTATATGGCATCGATGAAGAAAAACAAAAGGTTCAGCTTTCCTTACTGCCGATCGCTTCTCTGTAAAAGGAACCTGTGATCCCTTGGGGGACAGCGAACAAAGGTAAATATCTAAAAAATCAAAGAAAATACTAAAAAAATCATGTACTTTATAGTATAATGGGATAGCGAAAATACCATAGGAGGAAATGCAATGGAAAATTTGGCAGAGTTACAGGAAAGGGCAAGGCACATTCGCAAGAATATCGTGCGCATGGTAACAGCGGCGAAATCAGGACACCCCGGCGGTTCCTTATCGGCGTTTGAAATCGTTACGTCACTGTATTTTACCCAGATGCACGTGGATGAACACAATGTGAATGAGACAAAGCGTGATAAGTTTGTATTATCCAAAGGACACGCCAGCCCGGTACTGTATGCGGTATTGGCTGAAAAGGGCTTTATCAAAGAGGAGGATCTGTTGTCTTTCCGCCAGCTTGGGTCAAACTTACAAGGGCATCCGAGCATGCATATGGTGAGCGGTGTGGATATGTCTACTGGATCCTTGGGTCAGGGGATATCAGCGGCTGTCGGAATGGCGATTGCCAATCAGGTGCATCATGATCCCTATCGGGTATATGCGCTGCTTGGCGATGGGGAATGTGAGGAAGGTCAGGTATGGGAGGCAGCGATGGCGGCTGCGCATTATCGGCTGGACAATTTACTTGCCTTCGTAGATTTTAATGGATTACAAATCGATGGCGATATACGCACTGTCATGAATCCCACCCCGTTAGATGAAAAATTTGAAGCTTTCGGCTGGCATGTGATCGTGCTGGAGGATGGCAATGATTTTGAACAGGTATATGCGGCTTGCGAAGAGGCAAAAACGATCCAAGGGAAGCCAACGGTCGTGATCGCCAAGACGATCAAGGGCAAAGGCGTTTCCTTTATGGAAAACAAAGCCAACTGGCATGGTGTGGCACCCAGTGAGGAAGAATGTGCCATGGCACTCACAGAGCTGGAAGGAGGAAAGGCATAATGGCAAAGATAGCGACACGGGAGGCTTATGGAGAAACCTTAGCGCAGCTGGCGCAGGGAGATGATCATATCCTCGTATTGGATGCCGATCTTTCCGGTTCTACCAAGACCGCAATGGTCAAGAAGGTGCGTCCCAATCAGCATTTCAACATGGGAATTGCCGAGGCGAATATGATGAGTGTTGCGGCAGGTATGGCAGCACAGGGGAATGTGGTGTTTGCGTCCAGCTTTGCGATGTTTGCGACCGGTCGTGCCTACGAGCAGATTCGCAATTCCATCGCATATCCGAATCTGAATGTAAAAATATGTGCTTCTCATGCCGGTATTACAGTCGGTGAAGATGGAGCGAGTCATCAGACGATTGAGGATATCTCATTGATGCGGGGAATCCCCAATATGGTCGTCATGGTTCCCGCTGATGCGTATGCCGCGAGAGAAGCGATTCAATGTGCCTATGTGCATAAGGGACCCTGTTACGTGCGTTTGGGCAGAAGTGCAGTAGAGACCATTTATGAAAAGGATCAGGTTCCTTTTACATTAGGAAAAGGCAATGTGCTTCGCAAAGGCAAGCATGTGGCGGTTGTCGCATGCGGGATCATGGTCCATGAAGCATTAGCGGCCTATGATAGATTGAAGCAAGAGGGGATTGAGATTACAGTGGTGGATCTGCATACGATCAAACCGATTGATGTGGAACTACTAGCAGAACTCTCAAATACACATGATGCAATTATCACCGTAGAGGAACACAGCGTCATCGGCGGTTTGGGCAGTGCAGTCAGTGAGGTATTGAGCCAGCATGCACCATGTCGTCAGGTGATGATGGGCGTCCCTGATTGTTTTGGGGAAAGCGGTACACCGGATGCCTTATTAAAGAAATTCGGACTTTGTGCGGAGGATATTGTACAGCGGGTAAGAGAGCAGCTGGGGAAATAAAGCACATCGTGCTTTTTTCTTTATCGGCAGAAAAAAGAAAAGAGTGATAGGATGAAATTGTTAAAAGGAGTGGGAGGTATCTTTTCCTGTATTCTGTTAAGCGCAGGGATTCTATTATTTGTGATACAGGATATTTCCAGTCACATTGTATTGGACAGCGTTGTAGATGCGATTGTAGATCGCATGGTAGCGGCTTCCCTCAATCAGGTATTGCCGGAAGGGCTGCAAGAGAATTCCTTTTTCACACAGACCAGCGAGGAGCTGGCAGGTCCGCTGAGCGCTGAAATCAAGGAACAGATTGATGCGGTGAAAACGGAAATGATGTCCTCGCAGTCCTTACAGGATATATCAAAGAAATATATAGATGCGCTGTTGGAAAAGCTGATTGACGGGGATGCACAGCTGCCGGATGTGAGTGATGAGATTGAGAATCTGGCACAGGAATATGTCCCACGCTTATCACAGACACTCGGTGTTGAGGTATCAAGTGATCGCATCACCCAAATTAGCGATGCGATCAAAAAGCGGGTGGATATCAATGGCTTGTTTGAGGAATTGACCCAGCATATGCAGTTAAAGCTGTCCCCCACGCAGAAGCATGTACTGCAATTGATCCGCTTTTTCAATCATGGTTCTTTGATCTGGCTCTCTGTGGCGATTATGATCATTGCCTGTGTGCTGTTGCTGATAAGTGAGCGTTCTTTGCTGCTAGGGCTTTCCTATGTGGGTGTTACCGCCATGATTTGCGGGATTATCTTTATGGGGTGTGGCAAGCTGATACCTCTGTTGTGGCAAAAGACCTCAGATCCACTCATCGAGATCCTTTCCTCTGCCGGCAGTGAAATGATGGAGCTGCTGTTTTGGGAAGGGATAAGCATAGCTGCCATCGGTATCGTACTGGTATTGATGTATGGCGCAGGAAATGCGATGAAGCGACGTTTTTT
>CANPNQ010000139.1 GCA_947575425.1 uncultured Erysipelotrichaceae bacterium | reverse complement strand
TTTTTGGAAGAAAGCGGTTATATGGCAAGAATTGCTTATTTGCTAGATCATGGTATGCAACGTTTTCATTTGAACGGAAAAAGCTTTGTGGCACTCCTGTTGGGCTTTGGCTGTAATGTTCCTGCCATTTATGCGACAAGAACATTAAGCAATGAGAAACAAAGACGCTTGTGCGCATTGCTGGTACCGCTGATGTCATGTGGGGCTCGATTGCCCGTTTACATGCTGTTTGGGGCAGCATTTTTCCAAGGCAAAGCGGCAATCATGATCTTGAGTATTTATGGCATCGGTATTTTCATCGCTTTGCTTGTTGCGTTAGTGCTGTCGCATGTTTCTGCCTTTCATGATGATGCGATCATGATCATGGAGCTGCCGCCCTATCGCATGCCATCCTTTCTTGTGATTCTGCATAAAAGCTTTCAAGAGGTACAGAACTATGTGCGCAAGGCAACGAGCGTGGTTTTATGGGCGATGGTGATCCTATGGAGTTTGACCTATTTTCCCAATGGCACCATACAGGACAGCTATTTGGCACAGCTGGCAAAAACAGTAGCGCCGATCTATGAACCGCTGGGATTCGGTGATCGCTGGGAGTGTGTGGCAGCGCTTCCCGGAGGTATAATCGCCAAAGAGACTGTGGTCGGTTTTATGGATCAGGTGCTGTTACAGGAAGAAACAGCGGAAATGGGGAAGATTGATCCATTCCATGACATGGGAGAGATTGCCTATGCCTTTGGCTCTGCCTTAAAGCAATTCAGTGTTTCTCTCATACCACATCGAGTAAGCGAGCCGCCAAGAGATTCGCTGATATCGGCGATCCATTCCCTGTGGCAAGCGGAAAAGGCAAATGTAAGAGCGTATTCTTATATGGTATATATCCTATTGTCGATTCCCTGTATCATGACGCTTCAGGCATTGCGCAAGGAATATGGCTGGAAATTGATGCTGATCTCACTTGCTATGATGATGATCATTCCTTATATGACATCATTAGTGATCTTTCAATTCTTTTCCTTACTGATATAAAACGGAGGTTAAGAAAGGATTAATCAAATGACCAATGTCTATCATTTCGGCATCCTATGCCAAACCAAGCACGCATACCTACATTATGAATAAGCGAATTTATTCAGTGGATGCATCCCTTACGAAAAGAATTTCTATGAATAGGAAAACAGGGAGAATCGTGAAGAATCTTCAAAAATGATAAAAAAATGAAATTTTTCCTTGACAATACAACCACAACCATTTATCATATACGCATACAAAAGATTGAATAGAGGCAGCGATGCATCAGAGTATGTACGGGAGCCGGCAGGCAAAGAACGTATAGAAAGGTAACCATCGCCGAAAGAAGAAACAAGGCATTGGATCTTCTTGGGGTCATAAGGAAATACCTATGACACTCCTTCGCAAGAAGAGGCGCTATTGCACAACGCAACATGAATGTTCAAGTCGTGTCAATAGCACGACTTTTGTTTTAGAAAAGAGGAAAAAAGATGAAAAAGTTATGGAGTTTATTGGCCTTGGCCATGGTTTTGAGCGCATGTGGAAACAGCGGAAACAATGCGGATGATGGTGAAAGCGGAAAGACAAAGCTGGTGGTCGGCATGGAATGTAACTATGCACCATTTAACTGGACCGATACAGACAGCAATGAATTCAATTTAGCGGTAGAGGCAGGAGGATATTGCGATGGTTATGATGTACAGATTGCTAAAAGCATCGCAGATTCCATGGGGCGTGAGCTTGTTATCTCCAAGATGGATTGGGATTCTTTGGAGCCAAGCTTAAACAGCGGTGCGATTGATGCGATCATCGCTGGTATGACAGATACGGCAAAACGCCGGGAAAATGCAGATTTCACTACTCCGTATTATCAATCTAAAATGGCTATGATCGTATTAAAGGATGGCGCATATGCAAACGCAAAAGCATTGGATGATTTCGCCGGGGCTACCGTACAGGGGCAGCTGAATACAATGTATGATACTGTCATTGATCAGATTCCCAATGTCAATCATGCACAGCCTTTGGAAAACTATCCGTATATGATCGCCGCTTTAAAAAGCGGTACCGTAGATGCTTTGACAGCAGAGACACCGGTTGCCTTGGGTGCGGTTGCGGCACATCCGGAACTGGCTATGGTCGAGTTTGAAGATGGCAAGGGATTCCAAATTGATTTGAGCGATACAGCGGTATCTATTGGTGTAAAAAAGGGAAATACGGAATTGTTAAATGAGATTCAAAAGGCATTGGATGAATTATCTGAAGACACAAGAAAACAAATGATGGAGGATGCGACTACGCGTCAGCCAGCAGGAGAATAGGCATAACATACGACTAGGAGAGGAAACATGGAGTACATTCTGATGGCCGCAGCCGGCGATGGTTTTTTAAGCAAAACATGGAATGTGTTTGTCAAATATCAATCGCTGTTTCTGGGCGCAATTCAATCTACGCTGTTGGTTGCTTTTATCGGGACGATTGTCGGTCTGCTAATCGGCTTGGTAATTGGCGGATTACGGGCGATCACTTCCCATCAAGATCACAATCAAAAAATGGGAGCGAAGCTTTTATATAAGCTTATTTACGGAATCACTGGTATCTATGTCGGCATTTTCCGGGGGACGCCGATGATGGTGCAGGCGATGTTTCTATATTACACTTTCTTCGCTCCCATCTTTCACTGGTCACCGATTACCTCGGCGATGGTCATCATTTCAGTGAATACCGGTGCTTATATGGCGGAAATCATGCGTTCAGGCATCCAATCGGTCGACAACGGTCAGTTGGAGGGCGCACGCAGTATCGGTATGACCAGCTTTCAAACGATGCTTTATATCGTGTTACCGCAGGCGATCAAAAATTCCTTTCCATCCATTGGCAATGAATTTGTGGTCAATATCAAGGATAGCTGTGTATTGAACTGTATTCAGTTCTCAGAACTGTTCTTTGTCGCAAAGAGTGTACAGGGGTCCATCTTTTCCTACGCAGAGCCATTCCTGATTGTTGGGATTCTCTATCTCATATTGACCTTAGTAACTTCCAGCATTCTTGGATTGATTGAAAAGCGTATCAATCATCAGAAATCCAGTTATCCGGCTTCGATCTCAGCGCCGCAGAGCGGTGTATTGAAGGGGTGAAACTATGGCGAGAGAAAATATCATTGAAATTCATCACTTACAAAAGCATTTCGGCGATTTAGAGGTGCTGAAAAATATTGAGTTTCATGTGGATAAGGGAGAGGTCATTACGATCATCGGCTCCAGCGGTAGCGGAAAATCAACCTTATTGCGCTGTATCAATCTGCTGGAAATGCCAGATGGGGGAGAGATCCTCTATCATGGCAATGATATATTGAAGCATGGTATCGATATCAATGCACATCGCACTCATGTCGGTATGGTATTTCAAAACTTCAACCTGTTTCACAATAAAAATGTTTTGGATAACTGCATGATCGGTCAGATCAAGGTGTTGAAGCGAAGTAAGCAGGAAGCCAAGGAAAAGGCATTGTATTATTTGGAAAAGGTCGGAATGCAGGATTTTGCGCATGCCGGAAGCACCCAGCTGTCTGGTGGACAAAAGCAGCGTGTTGCGATTGCCAGAGCGCTTTGTATGGATCCGGAGGTATTGTTATTTGATGAGCCGACGAGCGCACTGGATCCGGAGATGGTCGGCGGTATTTTGGATGTCATGAAGCAACTGGCACAAGAGGGATTGACGATGATTGTCGTCACTCATGAGATGGCTTTTGCGAAAGATGTTTCCAACCGTGTGATCTTTATGGATCAAGGCGTCATTGCCGAGGAAGGAACCCCGCAGGAGATATTTGAACATCCCAAGCAGGAAAGAACCAAGGAATTTTTGCATCGATTCCGTTCAGCCGGTCAATAGCCGGCTTTTCTTTTGTTCCTCATGCTTGGTGATGAAAGGTTTTTCTGACAGAACATGGAATTCGTGATAAAATAATGGGCAGATCGGGAAAGCAAATTATCATCAGCGGACAAGAAAGGGGATGAGACAATGGAGTTCTACTATGATGCGGAATTTGATGCACTCCGTAAAAGCGGGGGATGGACGCAATGCTTGATTTCCATTGGCATCATTGCATCAGAAAACGGTGTGGTAAGGGATAGCTTTTATTCCCTGATCCAACCGAAGAATTTTCACAGATTGACAAGGGTGGTCAAAGAAATGACACATCTAAATGATGAAGACATCCTGCTAGCTCCCTCATTTGCGTATATTATGGCACAGGCAGAGGTTTTTTTCTTGCGTTATATGGATGATACAAGTGCACTGTATTGCTTTGGCCCTGATGATAAAAGAACGATTGCCGGACATGCACAATATGAAAATGTTCTTTATCCCACGATATTTGATCAAAGTGTGGATTTGCAAAAGAGCGTAAGCAGAA
>CANPNQ010000138.1 GCA_947575425.1 uncultured Erysipelotrichaceae bacterium | reverse complement strand
AATGGTAGCATAGAAAATCAGATGAATAAATGAGGCGCTATATAGCGCTTTTTTTGTTGAAAGGAGTAGTTTATGAATTATCACAAGGTGAGACACACTTAGCACACTTCGGTGTGCTTATTTTGTGTGTGGACGAGGGAAAGAGGAAATGCGGGCGGCCCGTCGCTGAGACCTAAGAGTAAAATGGAGCGCCGGGCAATAAGGATGTCGGCTCCGCCTCCTTCCCTATATCTATTTCTAAATCATAGGAGCTATCGCAAATTGGCATAGCATTTTTTCAAAAGCAAGCTAAAAGCATACTTGCTTTTGAAAAAACACTATGCTTCCGTGAAAAGTGAAAGGTAGGTATAAAGAGAATGAGAACGATAACGATTTGTTTGGAAAAAGGCGGAACCGGAAAGACATTGATCGCAAAAGAATTGGCTTGTGGATTAGCGGAAATGTATCATCAGCGTGTACTGAACTGTGATATGGATCCGCAAGGCAACCTGACGAAAGGGCAGCTGAAACTAAATGACCCTTTATCCATTAAAAATTGTGAACTGGTGATGGATGCCTTTCAGCATTCAGATAAAACGCTTGGAAATGCATTGGATTTATTAAAGCGTTATTTTGTGGAGTCTTCCTTTGATAATAGTATGGCTACCGTGCTAAGAGAGCCCAAAAGAATTCATGAAGCAATATTGAAAACAGATATTGCAGGGCTGGATATTCTGCCCGCCACTCATGAATTAACGGAAAGCGACATGAATTTAAAAGTGAATTGTCAATCAAATCCTTGCGGAAAGCTGACGAGGGCTTTGATGGAGGTTGAGGATGAGTATGATTTTGTAATTATTGACAATCCGCCTTTTACAAATGCACTTCTGTACAATTCCATATATGCATGCCGAAGGAAAGACGATCTGGTTATCATTCCGATCAGCATTGACAGCGGAGGATTGGAAGGTCTGTACACAACCTTGACTGATTTAATTCAAACAGCAGATGAAGCGGTGCTTGATTTTGATTTTAGGATATTGCCTGTAATGGTTCAAGGAAACATGGAAGATCGTGTTGCAGTTCAAATGCTGAAAGAAATATTTCCGGGAAGGGTGTTTGAAAGCAAAATTCGTTTTCAAGGGAAGCCCGTGAAAAAATCATCATTAAATCGCTATTCACTTGTTTTGAGCAATCAAGGCAGGAAGGCGAGTGTGGCAGATGACTTACGGAACTTTGTTAAAGAAGTTTGGGAATTGTATCAAGAATAAGGAGAGAGACTATGGCAGGACTACGTGAGACTTTAGAAACAAAAGGGAAAAAGAAGATTTCCGTACATGTGAATGAAATCCGTACCAACAAACTAAATCAATATCCTATGGATGACATTGAGGAACTTGCATTGCAATTTTTGGAAATGGAAGAGCAAATTCAGCCGGGTGAAGCATATGAAGATGAATTGCAAGATGGCAAACGTTTCACTCTTACCAGCGGAGAGCGCAGATATAGAGCGATCAAACTACTATATTCCCGTGGAGAGCATGATGGTATGATGGATCTGATTATCGTAAACAAACCGCAGGATATATGGGAAGAGCGGCGCAGAATCAGAGCTGCCAACGTCTATCGTACCCATTCTCAGGAAACAAGATGGATGGAGATAAAAGAATGCGAGGAAGAATATCAGCATCTGATCGAGATTGAGCAAAAGCCAAAAGGATTAAAGCGCGACTGGATTGCCGCTCAGCTGGGGATCAGCGGTCGCACAGTGGATCGATACCTGAAAGATCCAAAAGCACCGAATTCGGAAACTGCCGAGCAGAAGAAAGAGGACGAAAAAGATACGCTGCATTTACAATCATGTGCTCAACGGCTGGAATCCAAGTTTCAAACAAAAACAACAATCAAAGGTCATCGTATCAATATTTATTTTCAAGATACAGAGGATTTAAACCGCATTTTAGAACTGATGGATGCCCTTGATCAGGGGGTATCCGAATGCTGAACAATGTGGCGATTTCCGGTCGAATGGCAAGCGATGTGGAATTGAGAAAATCCAAAACCAAGGGGAAGAATGTTACCAACTTTACCATAATTGTCCCACGAGATAATGATTGTGGAAAGGCGGATAAGATTCCTTGCATTGCATGGGATCGTAATGCCGAGCTTGTAGCCGGGTACTGTGGTAAAGGTAAAAAGGTAACGGTTAGCGGACGTTTGGAAACAAGAGTGAGTGATGGTATTTATGTTATAGAACTGAATGCGAAGAAGATCTACTTTGACGATTGAAAAATAAAGGAGGGAGATGATGAAAACACTGAACAGTCTATTAAAATAATCTAATAATCTGATGCATCAAATTGACTTAATGAATGAGTTGTATGGCTATTTGGATTGTGGCGATCTAAGCATGATGATTATACAAATCCTGATGAGATAGGAGGAACAATAAAATGAAGAAAGTATGTTTATTACTAATGGTTTGCATTGGTGTATTGATGACTGGATGTGGCAACAAAGATATTGGTTTGGGACAGTATACCTATTATTATGTGACGTGTGACGGTCCTGTGAAATTCCAGAACGAGCCTATAAAGTCATGGAAAGATTTTGATGGCGAACAAATGGAAGTCACTCTATCTAATGGGAACACATTATTGATCAGTTCTAATTACTGTGTCCTTACTGAGAACGAAATTTCAGATGAGAACATAGGAGGTCAAAATGAAAATTAAAGTAACAAAATCATTTCCTGATTTAGCAATCGAAAAAAAACCGAAGAAAGGGAAAATTTATTCGGTTCTTTATACCAAGCATGGCTTATTCAATCCAACTGTAAATAAGTGCTATGTGATTGATGTAAACGGGAATGAAATTACCGTGCATCCGGATGAATGTAAAATTGTAGAGGAAGAAAAAAGCATTCTTTGAACATGTTGTACTTTTGATACAGGTAATGCTGATAATAAAGTCTGTATCAGCTTAAATACTTACTTATCAGTGTATGATGAAACACCTCTCTCTTTCACTGATTTGCCATTTATCATCATACAGTAAGTATATTCTTTTTAGAAAGGAGAACCACATGAAATTTAATTGCAAGAACTGCACAAATCGCCATATCGGATGCCATGAGCATTGTACAATTTATCAAAGAGACAAAGCACAGGCAGATAAGGAAAGCCATATCAGACGTATGGAGGGATTGTATGAACATCATGCATGGACGTATCAACACACAAATTATCGAAGAAGCAAATAAGTATAGAAAGGAGGAACCTAGCGTATCGTTGATGGATATGATAAAAAGGAATAAGCATAGGAATTGCCATTGTCGAAAAACAGCAAATAATGTCATGTATTGATAAAAAACGCGGAACTTTGTCGATCAAAAAAAGGTCGAATGAGAATGCGCTGTGATAGAATATGAAGAAAGGAGCTACTGAGTTTATGAATAGTATTAAAAGTTTCCTAAAAACACTTATCTATAGAATATCTTATGAATATAAGAATAAAAAAGACTTATCAAATTTTATTCAGAAAAAGCAGAAATATCTATCAATGACTGATGATGAGTTTATGATGAAATATATTGAGCTATCAACTCAATGTGAACGTAAAAAATATATATTATCAACATTATCTATTACATTGATTATATCTCTTTTACTGGATGTTTGGAAAAATACGTTTAGTGCAATTGGGAAATTGTTGATTACAGAGAATTATGAATTTACAAACAACAATATGGAAAAAGAAATTAGTATTATCATGGTTTTACTAATTATTATGTTGTGTGCCTCTGGTGTTTTGTTAATTGTATGTTTGTTAAGACAGTATTATCAATTACTAAAAGAAAAAAGATTGATGGAAGAAATAAAGATACTGCGCCAGCAACAGTGAGGTGATGATTGTGGCAGTTGCAAAGCAAGTTTGTGCTGAATTTTGGAAAGAGATATTGTTTGTGATTTCTACTATTATTTATTTGTTTTGGTTAAGCAAATATAATGGGGAATTATTGGCCCTGTTTGATGAAAAAGATATTGTTGCTATATTAACATATAAAAATTATTCTTCTATATGGTTTTTCTTCATAGCATTAGCATTATGTGCTGTGGGTGCATTGATTGTTATATGGCGAATAAAAAGAATACAATTTCTTTTTGAATCAGCAAATGATATTTTAATGCTTTGTTTGACATTTTTAGCAATTGCACTAATGATTATATCTTTAATTGAGATAATTATATATATTAGTGTTCCTATTTTTCAAGCGATTCTAGGTGCAATTATTCTAATTGTAGGACTGAGCCAATAAAAGAGAAAGGAAAGGTAAAGAAAATGAAAAAGAACATTATGAAAGGATTATTTAGCATTGGTTTATTGGTTGTATTATCTGCATGTGGTGGAAGTGCCAAGGTAGATCTGAAAGAGAACATTGAGATCGAATATG
>CANPNQ010000137.1 GCA_947575425.1 uncultured Erysipelotrichaceae bacterium | reverse complement strand
ATACGAATACCGATTTCATCCAATTTCGAGATCAGCGACTCCAAATGTTGAGGTATGATATTTTCGACTATCACTTCTTCAGCAGCTGCGGCTCCCAGCACCAAATAAGTTGCGGCCTCAATACGATCGGGGATGATCTCATGAAAGCATCCGTCCAAATGGTCCACGCCATCTATCGTAATCAGATTGGTTCCGACGCCGCGGATTTGCGCCCCCATTTTATTTAACAGTGTTGCCACATCAATGATCTCCGGCTCCTTTGCGGCATTTTCGATCGTTGTCCGCCCCTTCGCATACACCGCTGCCATCATAATATTGATCGTTGCGCCCACACTGGCAATATCCAAAAAGACTTTATTCCCAATCAATTCCTTCGCATCGATAATATAAGCCCCATGCTCATATTTCACCTCGGCACCCAATGCCTCAAAACCCTTGATATGAAGATCAATCGGACGCGGTCCCAAATAACAGCCTCCCGGCATCTTCATTTCCACATGTCCGTATTTACCAAGCAAGGCACCCATAAAATAATAAGAAGCTCTCAGCTTGCCCACTGTCTCCTGCACCATCGCTTTATTGCTCATCCTGCTTGGATCAATGATCAAAATATCTTCATCCTTACGGATGACCTCTACGCCCAATTCCTTTAACAGCTCCGATAACGACTGCACATCGGATATATTCGGCACACCGCAGATCGTTACGGGACCATGTCCCAATATCGCGGCCGGAATCAACGCCACTGTCGCATTTTTAGAACCCGATATGCGCACCGTTCCCCTTAGCGGATGTCCGCCCTCAATCTTGATTACTTCTTCCATGTACCGTTTCTCCTTCCAGTAAAATACACTGCATTCTATTCTATTAAAAGCCCCGCGACTGCGTGCTTGATTTCGCTGATAAATTCAAGCATCTTCACTCACAGGAAAAGAGGATCGGATGATACCATCCAATATCCGCATAAGATCTGCTTCTCTTCCATCATTGAAAGCATTCAATGCCCTTACCTCAATACCTATTCATGCCTGTCCCTCCCAATTCCATCCCGATAGCTCCGGATGCAAGCGGAAAAGACAAATGATTTTCACCTATATTATAAAACATTTTCACTGATATATCTATATGATCATATCATTATTTCTCGCATTTTATTACATATTCCATCATTGTAATATCCTATTATTATCCTATTAAAAATATACCTTCCGTCTCCTGCTCATCGCTACCTGCAAAAAAAGAAGAGGTCGCTCCTACCATATGCAACCCTTCCCATCTATCCACTCACAATCCGTTCACAAATCCACCAGCGTCCGATATAGAATCCTAAACAGAAAAATTGCTTCATTCTCGATCAGTTTCCTTTAATCATGCGTGCATAACGGATACAATTTTGATATAATATTACCATTGTGGAAAAGGAGAGAAATGATGAAAAAGATTGCGTTTGACAATGAGCGTTATTTACGTTTACAATCCGAACATATTTTAGAGCGGATATCAAAGTTCGGAAACAAGCTGTATTTGGAATTTGGCGGAAAACTGTTTGATGATCATCACGCCGCAAGAGTGCTGCCGGGATTCCAGCCGGATTCCAAGTTGAAAATGCTATTGACCTTAAAGGAGCAGGTAGAAGTGATCATTGTGATCAACGCCAATGACATTGAGAAAAACAAGGCGCGAAGTGATCTCGGCATTACCTATGATGTAGAGGTGCTGCGCCTGATTGATGCCTATCGCAGTGTCGGCTTATATGTGGGAAGTGTCGTCATTACGCAATACGCCAATCAAACAGGAGCTGATACCTTCAAGCATCAGCTGGAACATTTGGGAATGAAAGTGAGCCTGCATTATCCAATCAGCGGCTATCCCAACAACGTGGAACTGATCGTATCGCCGGAAGGCTATGGCAGAAACGAATACATAGAGACAAGCAAGCCGCTTGTGGTCGTAACCGCGCCGGGTCCCGGCTCCGGCAAGATGGCGACCTGCCTTTCCCAACTATATCACGAGCATATCCGCGGAGTCAAAGCCGGTTATGCAAAGTTTGAAACCTTTCCGATCTGGAATCTTCCCTTAAAGCATCCGGTAAATCTAGCATATGAAGCCGCAACCGCTGATCTGAATGATATCAATATGATTGATCCTTTCCATTTAGAAGCATACGGAGAGACCACGGTCAATTATAATCGCGATGTGGAAATCTTCCCGGTATTGAATACGATGCTGGAGCGTATCTTGGGGAAAAGTCCCTATCGCTCTCCTACCGATATGGGTGTTAATATGGCAGGAAACTGCATCATTGACGATGAATCTGCGATCAAGGCAAGTCAGGATGAGATCATTCGCCGCTATTATCAGGCAAAGGTGGATGCCAAAAAGGGACTGGTTGGCAATGAAGTGATCGACAAAACAGAGATCATCATGTCACAGGCCAATATCACCGTTGCGGATCGTAAATGCGTCGCAAGCGCACTTGCCAAAGCCGAGGCAACTCAGGCACCGGCAACAGCGATTGCATTGCCAAACGGACGCATCGTGACAGGCAAGACAAGTCCCCTGTTGGGCGCCAGTGCGGCGGCACTGTTAAATGCATTAAAAGCCTTAGGCAATATAGATGATAATATTCCGCTCATCTCCCCTTCGATTATCGAACCGATCCAAAAGCTAAAAATCAATAATCTTGGCAATAACAATCCCCGTCTGCATACGGATGAGGTGTTAATCGCTCTCAGCATCTCCGCAACCACCAATCCGATTTCTCATTTGGCATTGAAACAGTTGGAGCAGTTAAAAGATTGTGAAGCCCACAGCAGTGTCATTCTCTCTGAAGTGGATAAAAATGTATTTCGCAAGCTCAAAATCAATTTAACAAGCGAAGCACAGTATCAAACCAAGAAGCTGTATCATCATTAAAACATGAGGATGGGTCTGTTGCCCATGTGGGTGTATTCCTGTGATGTGTCAGATGCGCCCCTCTATTGCTTACTTGCTTCTGTAAGGATAGAGGATGTACCCCTATGAGCGTCTATCCTAAATCAGAAGAAAAAGACGATCGCGCATGGAAAAGGATGAAAATTCCCATGTGCATTCGTCTTTTTTCATATACACTCACTCATCCAAAATGCCATTGTTATTTTGGGGAACGATCTCCTATCAAAAACCGATTATTCCTCTTTACAGTTATGATACTCCTTGCACCAGACCATATGATCATTGATCACGCCGACTGCCTCAAGATAGGAATAGATGATCGTTGTGCCGACAAAGGAAAAGCCGCGTTTTTTTAAATCCTTACTGATGCGATCACTCCATTCATTATGAGTGGGGACCTCCTTTTGTGTCGTATAGGCATTGACTATCTGTTTTCCGTTTGTGAAATGCCATAAGTAAGCGTCAAAGGAACCAAACTCTGCCTGAATTTTTTGAAAGGCACGAGCATTGGTGATCGCCGCCTTGATTTTCAGCCGATTGCGTATGATACCGCAATCCTGCAAAAGCGAGGCAATTTTTTCATCATCGTATTGTGCGACCAGAGTCACATCAAACTGATCAAACGCAAGGCGAAATGCCTCCCGTTTCTTTAATATCGTTACCCACGATAAGCCTGCCTGCATCCCCTCCAATATCAACAGTTCAAATAAATGCTGATCCTCATGGATCGGTTTGCCCCATTCCAGATCATGATAAGCTTCATTGTATGGACCGATCGCCCAATCACATCGTTTCATTCCTTTTCCTCCTGATTTCATCAAGCAAATCGTACCCCTTAGAACGAAGGGTCTGCCTGATCCAAATGACAGTTGCCTTTTCCCCATGTTTCGCTGTATAGCGCAGCATATATTCCAATAAATCCTTAGTATCGGGATGAATGATCACATTGTCATAATTGCGCAGAAAATAGTTCAAGGCGCTTTCTTGGGTATAAGCATCCTTTTCATAGACCCTTGTGGCCGCAATACGATCACACCACATTTCAATCAGATAGGGAATCGGCATACGAATTGCCACACATTCTCCATGAATCAACTCTGTCCAATATTCCCAATGATGCCGATTTCTCCCCTTGTGATGAAGCCATGCCGCAGAGTAACCATAGCGATCCCGCTCTACGCTGTTAGGACTGCGGTAGCCGCGAAAATACTTGATGCCAGTAGAGAATTCGATCCAACGGTATTTCGATAAATCATGGCATAGCCCTTGACGATATAGACCACATCGGAAGCACAGCTTTGCGACAAGCCATTTATGTACGCTGATCGTAGTGAAATGATGAATGGCATTGGTTCCGCGCATAGGCTTACCCCACTGCCTTCTGCCTTATCACTTCCATCGATTGATGCAAAGACAAGGAATAAAGATAAGTATGGATCTCATAAGTGGGATATAGTATGTGCATTGCCTTTTCATAGGCAAGCAGCTGATCCCGATAACGCTGGATCAGCTCCTCT
>CANPNQ010000136.1 GCA_947575425.1 uncultured Erysipelotrichaceae bacterium | reverse complement strand
ATAGATGATGAAGGCGCTAACATCAAATAAGTATAAAGGAGATATTACTTATGAAAAAAACTATTATGATTTTTATGGCAATTTTGATGATGGGATCATCCATAATTCCGACATCGGCTCATGAGAATGATACAAGTAACGAAGATGAATCTGATGTTATGCATATTGTAAGTGAATCAGAGGTAGAAACAACTGATGGAACGTACAAAGAATTAGTGATTTCAGACAATGATGAAACATTTATTTCCGAAATACACGGTGATGAAATCTTCTTATATGATGAAGATCAGAATTTAATCGCAACTGCAACATTCTCTACCAAAGAAGTGGTGAACGCATCACTTTTTGAAGACAGGAGTATTGAAATTTCACCTTATGCTGCTGTGGATACTTATGATAAGTGGAGGAATTGGATTCCTACTAAGATGGTGCAATTTGTTCCCAAATTCAGTGGCACCAGTATTCAAACAGGTGTTTTAACTTCATTAATGGTATCAGCATTTACTGGAGCTGCATTATTTGTCCCTACTACAGCGATAAGTTTATTATGCGGTGCTATTGTTGATAGTGTTTATAATGGACAATACATTTATGTAAAAGGCGATTATAGCTATAACACATATTGTGAGATATTAAGGAAAGAAAGAGTAAATCAGTATAATGCTAATGGTTCTCTTAAGCGTTATGGGCCAGCAACAACAAGATGGTTAAATACACCTTGGGACTATGCAACTGCGCCGGCTGCATGCCGTATATTGACGCAAAAGTATTAGGTTCTTTTATTCAAATATTTAAAAGCAAGGAGTGTTGATGATGTGGAAGAATTTGCAAAATACCATATTACCCAATGAGTATGTACAACGGATGCAAACATTTAAGCAAGCGGATAAAATGAATGCAACATCCTATCGCTACAATGATATGAGTTATCGTATCACAAACAGGCAGCGAGACTTAATGCTGTTATATCATTGGTTGCCACCAATCGTAATGGGGATTGCGGTTGGTGTATCGGGAGGATTATTCTTTACCAGCGAAGCTTTGGAAATTCTTTGTCGCGCATTGTTTGGAGTGGTATTAGGCATATTGACATATCGCATGACTATAAATCTGTTTGTGCGAGAAGCAGATAAAAACATTCTGAGTGAATAATATAAACAAATAAGAATGAACAGAAACACATAGAATCAAGCAGAAAGTAGATAAAAAATAAATCATTTTCAAACAAAGTCTTATCCATAGAAAGCATGGCTGTTCTTGATGATATCTTCATAAAGGTAATCAAGACGGCCTTTCTTTATGAAAACTTATCGTTTTCTTCATTACGCATAATCATGCTTATCATTTATAAAAGCTAAATCACAATCGGAACCTGACTGACATACTATAGCCTAAGGGGAAACAAGCCGGGAGGCGATATATGGAAAAACGCCCAAAAAGAAAGGCTCTTTTTATGAATTCTTGGAATTAGTTCTTTTTATTATAGGTGATTTTTGATAAAATATATACGGAGGTTATTTTTAATATGAAATCTGCGATTGTATTGGCTGCCGGTAAAGGCACAAGAATGAAATCAGATCTATGTAAAGTTATGCATCCTGTCGCTTTCAAGCCGATGATCGGGCACATCGTAAATACGCTGAAACAAGCGGGTGTGGAACGGATTGTTGTAGTTGTGGGTCATGGCGCAGAAGACGTAAAGGAATATTTGAAGGACAGCGTCACATATGCGCTTCAAGAGCCGCAGCTTGGGACCGGACATGCGGTGATGCAGGCAATGGCATTAGAGGGAATCGGTGGAGACACCATCGTATTGAACGGGGATGGTCCTTGCATGCAGAAGGAAACGATCGAGCAGGCATTTATGGCCAATCAGGAGCATGCCTTGACGGTACTCAGCGCGAAGCTGAAGGATGGGGCGCACTATGGACGCATCGTCAGAGATGAAATGGGTCATGTGAAAAAGATCGTTGAGGCAAAGGATTGTATTGCGGAAGAGCTGACAATCACTGAGATCAATACCGGATTATACGTATTCAAAAACAAAGAGCTGTTTGAAGGCTTAAAGGAAATACGCAATGACAATGTGCAGAAGGAATACTATTTGACAGATCTTGTGGAGATTTTCAATCGTAAGGGTTGGAGTACCAATGCGATGATGGTAGCGGATCCCAATGAAACGATGGGCGTGAACGATCGCGTGGATCTGGCAAAGGCAGAAGCATGGATGCGCAGACATATCAATGAGAAGCACATGCGAATCGGGGTGACTATCATTGATCCCGAGCATACCTATATCGGAGCGGATGTCACAATCGGCGCAGATACGATCCTTTATCCCAATGTCATCATACAGGGAGAAAGCAAGATCGGCAATCACGTGGAGATCCTTTCCAACAGCTTCTTACGCAATGCGATCATCGCTGATGATGTTGTAATTGATTCCAGTAAGATTGTAGAATCTCAGGTAGATGCTCATACAACGATCGGTCCGATGAGCCATCTGAGAAACAACACACACATTCATGAGCATTGCCGTATCGGTAACTTTGTGGAATTTAAAAATTCTGAATTTGGGGAAGGCAGTAAGTGTGCGCATTTGACCTATATCGGCGACAGCGATTTCGGTAAGAAGATCAACGTGGGTTGCGGTGTCGTTACTGTCAATTATGATGGGAAGCATAAATTCCGTACAACAGTAAAGGATGGTGCCTTCATCGGCAGTAACTGTAATTTAATCGCACCTGTAACGATTGGTGAAAATGCGTTATTGGCGGCAGGCTCTACCATCACCGATTCGGTGCAGGATGGTGATATGGGAATTGCCCGGGCCCGTCAATCCATCAAGGAAGGCTTTGGGACAGCCTATAAAAACAAGGAATAATCAAGGAAGGTCTATGGAAGGGGCAGACATATCATGGCAATGTATGCTTGATATGGATGCTTCGTATGGTTATAAAAATGCTGCTGATGTAAAAACGCATATGCAATATTAGGAGGAATAACAAAGAATAAGCCGTATCATGAAATAAAAAAGAGAAAAGAGGACAAGGAAAACATGGAAAAGAAGACGGTCATTTTTGCGCTGAGTGCCAGCAATGGATTGGCAAATGAAATTGCGGCACACTTGGGAATCCCACTGGGATTGTGTGAAGTAAAGCATTTCGCAGATGGGGAAATTATGGTAGAGCTGGGAGAAAGTGTTCGTGGAAAGCATGTGTATATCGTGCAGAGTACCTGTGCCCCGGTTTCCAGTAATTTGATGGAGGTGTTGATTGCCATTGATGCCTGCAAGCGTGCCAGTGCGGAGCATGTCGCTGTCGTAATGCCTTATTATGGCTATGCGCGACAGGATCGTAAGGCAAAACCGCGTCAGCCAATCACTTCAAAGCTGGTTGCTTCCCTGCTGGAAAAGGCGGGAGCGGATCGGGTCATCACAATGGAGCTGCACGCTACCCAGATCCAAGGCTTCTTTGATGTTCCGGCAGATGATATCTCTGCCATTCATATCATCGGGCGTTACTTCAAGGAGCTGAATCTGCCTGATGTGGTTGTGGTGTCTCCCGATCATGGCGGTACGACACGGGCAAGAAAATTGGCTGAGATGCTGCATGCGCCTTTGGCTATCATCGACAAGCGTCGTCCCAAGCCCAATGTCGCAGAGGCGATGAATTTGATCGGTGATGTAAATGGAAAGACTGCGATTATGGTAGATGATATCGTTGATACGGCAGGCACTTTGACTGCCGGTATTCAAATGCTGTATGACAAGGGCGCAGTGGCTGTCTATGCTTCCTGTGTTCATGGCGTTTTGTCCGGTCCCGCAATCGACCGCCTGAAAGCAGCCAAGCTCAGCGGCTTTATCTGCACGAATACGATTGCGCAGGATGAAAAAGCGGCACAATATCCGGAAATGACGGTATTATCTGTGGCAGAGGTATTAGGTGGAGTGATCAAGGCGATTGAAGAAAGTAAATCCATCAGTGAGACACTGGTTGATTACACTTGGTAATCAGAAAGGAATACATATATGCTGGAAGCTATTATTGAGGAATGGCTGCCTGAGGTCTATGCGACCATTGAAATATTCGGTATTATCATCATTGCCTTTGGCTCCATCAAGGCGTTTGTTCTGTATTTTCATTCATTGATCAAGCAAAAGCGCTATCCGATCAAGATCGAATTGGCGAATGCTTTGGCGCTGGGATTGGAGTTTAAGATGGGGGCAGAGATTTTGAAAACGGTATTGATCCATGAGATGAATGAGATCTATGTGTTAGGTGCGATCATCTTATTAAGAGCAATCTTGACACTGCTGATTCACTTTGAATTAAAGGCAGAGCGCAGGCATGGGGATGCCGAGGCGGCAGCGACGGATAATTACTGAGATGTGCAGTGAAATATGTTAAGAAAACAGCGGTGTAAGGTTGCTTTTATACCGTTTTTTTCATGGAATCC
>CANPNQ010000135.1 GCA_947575425.1 uncultured Erysipelotrichaceae bacterium | reverse complement strand
TGAGGATCTCTATTGTTTCAACGAGGAAGCATTGGCACGTTGTATCTATGCGTGTGAAAGTGTGATCGTAAGCGGAGTAGGACATGAAACAGATACGACCTTGGTCGATTATGTCTCAGATGCCAGAGCGCCGACCCCTACAGCGGCGGCGGAGCTGGTTACTCCGGATATCAAAGAAGTGGCACAACAGCTTCTAATGCAAAAACAGCGCCTTTTACAATGTATAAACCATCACCTGACAAACGCAAAAGATCGCTTTCAGACACTTTGTGAGCATCGCTATATCAAGAATCCGCTGTTATATGTACAGGATGCACAGCTCAGAATAGCGATGATGCAAAAGCAGCTGGAACAGATTTATGTGCAAAAAGATCAGGCACGCTATCAGCTAAATGAGTATCGACAGCGCATGTTGCTGAGCGCAGAAGGAATTCGTATGAATAAAGACAAGCAGATGAGCGGATTATCTTTCTCCTTATCCCATGCGATGCATCACGTATTACAGACACAGAAGAAAGCATTGGCAGCCAAAACGGCATTATTAGATGCATATAGCCCGTTAAAAATATTAAGCAGAGGCTATGGTGTGATCTATGACCATGAGCATGTGATCAAATCGGTTCATGAGACAAAATTAGATGCGGCTTTGATCATCCGGATGCAGGATGGCGTTGTCCATACCACGGTAAATAAAAAGGAGGAATTCTGATGGCTAAGAAACAATCGTTTCAAGAATCCATGAATCGCTTGGAACAGATCGTTGTATCTTTAGAGAAAAATGAAATTGCATTAGAGGATGCGATCTCCTTGTTTGAGGAGGGCTTATCCCTTGTGAACAACTGTGATAAACAGCTGAAAAGCTTTGAGGAGAATGTCAATCAGTTGATGCACTCCTATGAAACAGGTGAGGAATCATGAATGAATTTGAAAGCTATTTGACCTCGTTATTTGAGGAACGCTTGCCCTCGAGTGTAAAGGATGCGATGATGTATTCGCTATTAAACGGTGGAAAGCGGATTCGTCCTAGATTGTTATTTGCGGTGCTTCGCGCCTATGGACAGAAGTAAGAAAAAGGGTATGCGACAGCGGCGGCAATCGAAATGATCCATACCTATTCGCTGATCCACGATGATCTTCCGGCAATGGATGATGACACCCTGCGCAGAGGTAAGCCTACCTGCCATGTGGCATTTGATGTGGCGCCGGCTTTTCTTGCGGGGGATGGTTTATTGAAAATGGAATTTGATATCGCCGCAAAAGCAAGCGACGATACAAAAACTGCATTGGCGATCGTCTTGGAATGTGCCAAGGCGGCTGGGTTTGAAGGAATGATCTTAGGACAAGCAAAGGATTTGGAAGCCGAAGGAAAAAGCCTTCAGGAAGAAGGGGAACTGCAGGATATCCATACGTATAAAACCGGAAAGCTGTTGACCCTGCCATTTGTATGCGGTGCCATTTTGGCAGGACGTCACGGAGATATCGAAAGCTGGCAGCGAATCGGTCATGCGATTGGTTTGTTCTTTCAAATTCAGGATGATATCTTAGATGTGACTGCCACCAGTGAACAACTGGGAAAAAATGCCGGCAGTGATCAGGTCAATCACAAGCTGACCTATGCGAGTCTGTTGGGGATTGAACAGGCCAAACAGCGGGCGAGTGATCTCTATGCAAAGTCAGAACTGCTCTTGCAGGAAATGAATATTCACAAAGAGCCGATCGAAGAGATTCTCACTGCATTGCTTCACCGTAAGAAATAATCGAGGTGTTTGACGATATGAATTTATATGATATCAAGGGACCTGCCGATATCCGGGGGCTGTCACTCTCGCAGTTAAATGCATTGGCAGCGGACATCCGTGATTTTTTGGTAGAAAGCATCGCTAAGACAGGCGGTCATCTCTCCAGCAACCTTGGTGTTGTGGAACTGACCATTGCCCTGCATTATGTCTTTGATTCCCCACGAGATAAATTGATCTTTGATGTCGGTCATCAAAGCTATGTGCATAAACTGTTAACAGGACGCTTGCCGCAGTTTTCCACATTGCGGCAATATAAAGGACTCAGCGGTTTTCAAAAGCGCAAGGAAAGCGTGCATGATGTATGGGAGGCTGGGCATTCCTCTACATCGCTCTCAGCGGCTTTGGGCATGGCCATCGCCCGTGATCTGCGGGATGAGGATTACCGTGTCGTGCCGATCATTGGAGATGGCGCATTGAGCAGCGGTATGGCGATGGAGGCACTCAACCAGATCGGCAGTGAACAGCGCAACATGGTAATCATATTCAATGATAACAATATGTCCATTTCCAAAAATGTCGGTGCGCTCGATACCGCATTTACCAAGCTGCGCACCAGCAAGCCATATAATACATTTAAAAGCGATTTAAGCGATGTCCTTTCCCAAAGCAAAGCGGGGAATAATCTGTTACAGGGGATGCGCAATATCAAAAATACCGTAAAGGAAAGTGTAGTCGATACTTCCATCTTCGGCAATTTCAATTTGGAATACATCGGTCCGGTAGACGGTCATGATTTGAAAATGCTGGTCAAGGTACTGCGCATTGCGAAAAAGCATAACGGACCGATTGTTGTTCATGTGATTACGAAAAAGGGGAAGGGATATTCTTATGCGGAAGAAGATGCTTCGGGAGTGTGGCATGGCGTTTCGCATTTTGATCCCAATACAGGCAAGGTATTAAGCAAAATGCCGCCGCATCATGCAAGCTGGAGCGAGATCCTATCAGAAAGTCTGATCCAACTGGCCAAGCAGGATGGGCGCATCGTAGCTTTAACTCCGGCGATGATATCCGGATCTAAGCTGAACGACTTTTTCCATCAGTTTCCCAAGCGCTCCTTTGACTGTGGGATTGCGGAGGAACATACGGTCACACTGGCCGCATCCTTGGCCCTGAGCGGTATGCGTCCCTTTGTGTCGATCTATTCCTCTTTTATGCAAAGAGCCTATGATCAAATCCAACAGGATGTGGCGCGCATGGATCTGCCTGTCGTATTCGGCATTGATCGCTGTGGTTTGGTGGGAGAGGATGGAGAAACACATCATGGTGTATTTGACATTGCGATGCTGCGTTCAATCCCCAATCTGATTTTATCCCAGCCAAAGGATGCACTAGAGGCCCAGCAGCTGTTAAAAACCGCCTTTGCGCAAGCACATCCCTTTGCGATCCGTTATCCCCGCGGGAATGTGGAATTTCACCCCGAGCCGGATGCCAAGGAGCTGCCCATCGGCTCATGGACGCGAAAACAAACCGGAGAATATCCAATAGGCACAATCATCACTTATGGAAGTGATGTGGATAAGGTGATTGCCAAGGCACAAGCGAACAATATATCCATTCATGTGGTGAATGCCCGTTTCTTTAAGCCAATGGATGAATCTATGCTACAGCAACTCGCAAAGGAAGGGCTACCGATCATCGTATATGAAACTGATATGCGTATGGGCGGCTTGTCCTCAGCCATATTGGAATACTATAACGACCATCAGCTGAGTGTTTCCATAAAACGTATCGGACTGGGGGATCATTTTATTGAGCATGGCTCTATGCCACAGCTACGTAAAGCGGAGGGGATCGATATCAATACGCTGTTTCAAGAAATCGGAGCGATCCACAGTGAGATTAGATAAGGCACTGGTAGCGCGGGGATTGCTTGCGACACGTGCCAAAGCACAGGATGCAATCAAAGCAGAAACGGTATATGTCGATGAGCGCGTCATCACCAAAAACAGCTTTGAGGTAAAGGAAACAGCGCATATTCGCATCACCACTCCATCCCTGCAATTTGTATCCCGCGCAGGCTATAAGCTATATGACGTCTTAACGCCATTTGAAATATCGCTTCAAAATCGCATCGTCGTTGATGTTGGCGCCTCCACAGGCGGCTTCAGCGATGTCTGTTTACAACAGGGGGCAAATTGTGTATATGCCTTGGATGTGGGAAGCGGACAAATGGCTCCTTCCTTATTACAGGATCCCCGTCTTCGTAATATGGAACACATCAATGCCCGTTATTTGGATAAAGCGATGTTTGATATGCCGATCGACTTTGCTTGTATCGATGTTTCCTTTATCTCCTTAAAATTGATCTTACCTGCGCTGATCGCTGTGATGGATCATGTGGAAATCGTAGCTTTGATCAAGCCGCAGTTTGAAGCAGGGAAGCAGTATTTGAATAAAAATGGCATTGTCAAGGATCTTAAAGTTCATGTGCGTATCTTACATGAGCTGCATGATTATATCGACTCTTTGGGCTGTTATGTACATCATATGCGAAAAAGCAGTATCACAGGGAGGGATGGCAATCAGGAATACGTGTTCCATATCAAAGGCACCCCCTGTACTTGCACATTTGACTATACAAAGATCTGTCAGGAAGTAATTGATCAGAGGTGAGACTATGCTGAAAGAAATGTATGTAAAGGATTTTGTCTTGATCGACCATGTGAATTT
>CANPNQ010000134.1 GCA_947575425.1 uncultured Erysipelotrichaceae bacterium | reverse complement strand
GGGGACCAATGCAGGAACTGGTCATTCAGGAAAACGATTTGGAGCGATCCTCTCCCCGCTTTTTTATTGAATTTCGACCGGGTGGTCTTTATCAAATCAGCGGGAAACCCATGGCACCATATATGAATAAGCGAGAAGCGCTTTCTGCCTTTGATCACACGATTGATCATGAACTACGTACATTATATAAAAACAGTCAAACCTATGAGGAACTGATCCAATCTTGCAATACATGGATGGAAGAGCGAATCCAGCTTCATTCCCTGCCTGCGCGCATGATACATGCAATGAATTTGATTGAACAGGCAAAGGGAAATATCTCAGTGGATCATGTCGCATCCTCATGTCACATCTCCATGCGCCAGCTGCGCCGAGATTTCTCCATATACATCGGTTTATCACCCAAGCAATATGCGAATGTCACAAGAATTAACTGTATTATAAAAGAGCTTTCTGAGGATGAATGGATTACGAATGCATTGGCAGGCGGTTTCTTTGATCAATCGCATTTTAATAAAATGTTCAAACAGGTATTAGGGGTTTCTCCCACCCAATATATTCATAATGTAGATGATTTCTATCGTGAATTATACAAATTCTAGGCTTGTCCGTTTTTTACAAGCCTTTTTTTCTTTCCTTTTATATAATTAAGATAGTGAAATAAAAGATGCTGCTTGGCTGAAACCTTACAATCAAAGCAAGGGGACAGGTAAGGATATCAAAAGAAAGGGTGAAAATAGCATGATTGAATCAAGATGCGGTATCTTATGTGAGGAATGTGGTTATCGGGAAGAAATGAACTGTAAAGGCTGTGTCAATATCACTGATCCGTTTTGGGGCCCATGTCCTGTCAAGGCTTGTGTACAGGAGAAGGCATTGGAGCATTGTGGCATGTGTAGTGCATTTGCTTGTGCATTGGCAAAACAATTTGCCTATGATGAAAAACAGGGAGATGAAGGGAAGCGATTGAGACAGTGCAGGAAATGGTGTGAGGAAGTCAAAGGATGAGAGCGCAGGATATTCATACTTATCTCAATGAAAAAGCGCATGTGGAAAGCGATTTTAAGGTGGAGTGGGACGCGGATCGCTATATGCTTGATGGAAAGATGTTTGCGATGCGCGGATATAATAAGGAGGGAACAGCGATTCTGACCTTGAAACTACCACCGCAGGAAGGGGCGCTCTATCGATAGTTGTATGATAAAATAACACCGGGTTATTATATGAATAAGGTACATTGGATCTCGATTCCATATGAAGATGCTTCATGGGAGCTGCTATGTGAATTGATGGATAAAGCATACCTATGCGTTTTTCATGCACTGCCTAAGAAACGACAAAAGCTATGGAAGGATGCCATCTAATCTCTTGAATATCAATTGATTCAAGGGGGATGATTTGTGATAGGAGTGTAGAAAAAAGCGAAGTAAATCCCATGGATAGGATGAAAATAGAATGTATTTTAAATCTAGCACATATTGAGAAATAAAAAAAACGATCTCATGAAGGAAATCGTTTTTTTATGTTTGTTTGTATCGAGGAATCTTATGGGCGTTTTACGATAACTGCGGCACCCATACCACCGCCGATGCACAGGGAGGCAAGACCTGTTTTTGCATCACGCTTCTGCATCTCGTGGATTAAGGTAACCAAAATACGGTTTCCGGATGCGCCGACCGGGTGACCCAAGGCGATCGCACCACCGTTGACATTTGTCTTTTTCATGAATGCTTCCTTATCCATGCCGGTAGCCTCAACCAATTCATGAATAACACCGAGAGACTGTGCCGCAAATGCCTCATTCAACTCTACCAAATCCACATCATCAATGGAAATCTCGGCAGACTTCAATGCATTTAAAATTGCTGGTGTAGGACCTAAGCCCATTACGCGTGGATCCACACCACCCTGACCAATACCGATAATCTCACAGATTGGTGTCAGATTGTATTTCTTCAATGCATCCTCGCTGACAACGATGACAAAACTTGCGCCATCATTGATACCGGAAGCATTACCGGCAGTTACCGTACCATCTTTAATAAAGGCAGGACGCAGCGTTGCCAACTTCTCCGGAGTGGATTTGCGGTTCGGATGCTCGTCGGTGTCAAATACCACCGTTTCCTTGCGCATCTTCACTTCAATCGGAACGATTTCATCCTTGAAACGACCGCTGTCTACAGCAGCGATTGCTTTTTGCTGAGAGGCATACGCAAAAGCATCCTGCTCCTCACGGGTAATATGGTATTTTTCTGCGATATTCTCAGCAGTCACACCCATATGGATATGATACATTACATCAGTCAAACCATCATTGGTCATTGCATCTACGACTTCCATATTGCCCATCTTCATTCCCGTACGCACTTTGCTGGGAATCAATAACGGTGCATTGCTCATAGACTCTACGCCACCAGCTACGAATACATCACCAAAACCGGCACGAACACGGATCACCGCTTCCATGACTGCTTTCAAACCGGAACCGCAAACCATATTGATGGATTGGGAACAAATCGTTTCCGGAACACCGGCAGCCAATGCCACCTGACGAGCCACATTTTGACCGAGTCCTGCGGAAATGACGTTACCCATGATACATTCGTCAATATCCTTTGCGTCGATACCGGACTGCTTGTTTGCTTCCTTTAATACGGTGGAACCCAACTCAACCGGCGTTACATTGGACAAGCCGCCCAAGAAGCTGCCGATCGCACTGCGCTTTGCAGCTACAACATAAGCTTTTCTCATTTTTTCTACCTGTCTTTCTTTTTTGATGCGCTCTTGATAAAGCCAAGCACATTTCCACTAAAATAGTACATAAAAACAGGCGCTTTGTCAACCACTTACGAAAAAATTCACAAGTTAAATGAAAAAAAGAAGAAACACGAAAAGGATCGTCCGAAAGCACGTAAAAAAACTTGTTAAAAAAATAACAAAGTAGTTGACGGAATGCTCGTTTCATAATAAAATTATGTTGGATTATGGCGTTTGTCACGCTCATCTAAGAATCATAAACGGATGTAAAATGAAAGCGTCGGGGTTTTAAGAACAGTGTCTTTGGCTGAGGAAGGGATGGATGCAGAAGAAAGAAACACTTGATCTTCTGCGGTGATCATTCAAAAAACAAAGGCATTTGATCAATCACTCATCCAAAGATGTTAAGTGAAAAGACAAAGAGAGGAGAACACTTATGGATTTCATGTTAACAGAACAACAAAAAATGATGAAAAAGCTTTTCGCCGAGTTCGCTGAAAAAGAAGTGAAGCCTTTGGCAGCGGAAATCGATGAAGAAGAACGCTTCCCCAAAGAAAACGTGGAAAAGATGGTTGCCTGCAAAATGATGGGTATTCCGTTCCCGCGTGAATACGGTGGTGCCGGGGCAGATTATCTGAGCTACATTTTGGCAGTAGAGGAGCTGAGCAAGGTGTGTGCTACCACGGGTGTGGTATTATCTGCGCATACATCACTGGGAACCACACCGATCTATATGTTCGGCAGTGAAGAGCAAAAAAAGAAATATCTGCCGGATCTTTGTACCGGTAGAAAACTGGCAGCATTCGGTTTAACTGAGGCAAATGCCGGAACCGATGCGGCAGGACAGCAGACAACAGCTGTGAAAGACGGTGATGATTACATCATTAACGGTTCAAAGATCTTTATCACCAATGCAAGTGCAGCAGATGTGTATATCATCTTTGCCATGACGGATAAATCACAAGGCACTAGAGGTATCTCCGCCTTTATTTTGGAAAGAGGAACGGAAGGCTTTACCATCGGTAAGCATGAGAAAAAGATGGGAATTCGCGGTTCTGCGACCTGTGAATTGATTTTCAACAATGTGCGCTTGCCAAAAGAAAATTTGCTCGGTCAGGAAGGCAAAGGCTTCAAGATCGCGATGCAGACGCTGGATGGCGGACGTATCGGTATCGCAGCACAGGCGCTTGGAATTGCGCAGGGGGCTATCGATGAAGCAGTTGCTTATGTGAAATCCAGAAAGCAATTTGGACGTGCCATCTCCAAATTCCAGAATACTCAGTTCAAACTGGCGGATATGCAAACGAGAACCGATGCGGCAAGATTATTGGTTTATCAGGCAGCGATGTGCAAGGAAACCGGTCAGCCATATACTGTAGCAGCTGCCGAGGCAAAATTGTTTGCGGCGGAAACAGCTATGGAAGTTACAACGAAAGCAGTTCAATTATTGGGCGGATATGGTTATACCCGTGATTACCCGGTTGAGCGTATGATGCGCGATGCCAAGATCACCGAGATCTATGAGGGTACCTCTGAGGTACAGCGCATGGTCATCAGCGGCGCAATGGTAAAATAAGAGAGGAAGGTAAAATATATGAAAATCGTAGTATTAGTCAAGCAAGTACCTGATTCTACCGAAATCAGAGTGGATAAGGAAACTGGTACCCTAATTCGTGCCGGCGTTCCGAGTATTATCAATCCGGATGATCTTGCC
>CANPNQ010000133.1 GCA_947575425.1 uncultured Erysipelotrichaceae bacterium | reverse complement strand
TGAACATGATCAATGCACGAATTTCTCCGATTAAGGATAGAGAAATAGAGCAGTTTTTCAAAGAAAAACCGCTACGTCTGCGCGCGACATTAGTGGCGAAGGAGGCCTATTGCCAAGCAGATTACATTATTGTGGCGACACCAACCAATTATGATGATAAGGAAAATTGTTTTGATACAAGTGCAGTAGAGACGGTCATTGAAGCGGCATTGAAGGAAAATGACAAGGCAACGATCGTCATTAAATCAACTATACCTGTCGGATATGTGAAGCGCGTCAGAGAAACATATCAAACCTCAAGAATCCTGTTTTCACCAGAATTTTTAAGAGAAGGAAAAGCACTACATGATAATTTATATCCAAGCCGGATCGTTGTCGGTGATGAAACAAAGGAGGCTGAGGCTTTTGCCTCTATGTTAAAACAATGTGCGTTGATTGACGTTCCGATTTTGCTGACACAGCCAAATGAAGCAGAGGCAATTAAATTGTTTGCGAATACTTATCTGGCAATGCGTGTTGCTTTTTTCAACGAAATAGATACCTATTGTGAAATTAAGAATCTGAATACTCGTCAGATTATAGCGGGAATTGGATTGGATCCGCGAATCGGAACGCATTATAACAATCCTTCCTTTGGCTATGGCGGCTATTGTCTGCCTAAAGATACCAAACAATTAAAGGCGAATTATGATGGAGTACCCAATAATATAATCAGCGCGATCGTTGATGCCAATGATACGAGAAAAAAGCATATTGCCAAGATGATTTTGGATAAAAAACCGAATACAGTTGGTATTTATCGCTTGACAATGAAAAAAGATTCCGATAATTTTCGTAAGAGTGCCATACAGGATGTCATAAATATGATAAGAAAATTTGTGAATGTCATCATTTATGAGCCATCAATGAAAGAAGCTAGATTTATGGGACTTCCTGTGATGCATGATCTGAAAGAATTTAAAGCACAAAGTGAAGTAATCGTTGTTAATCGCATGGATGATAAGTTAAGTGATGTTGAGAAAAAAGTATATACAAGGGATATTTATGGACAAGATGAATAAAAAGGTAGAGGTGTTGATTACCACAGTCAACTGTAAGGATTATGATAATCTCTTGAAGACTATGCATATACAAACGGATGCAATGATCGGAAATCAATGCGAAAAAAACAGTGTGGAGGAAATTACATATCAGAATTATCATTGCTGCATATATTCCTTCCATGAACGAGGAGTCGGATTAAACAGAAACAATCTTTTAATGCGCACACATGCGGATTACTGCTTGTTTGGGGATGACGATCTTTGTTATGTGGATGGCTATGAACAACTTGTCACGTTATATTTTGAAAAATATCCTGATGCTGATGTACTCGTCTTTAATTTGGCGGAAAGAGTGAGAGAGCGTTTTGTAATTACACAGGATTTTAAAGTAAATGCATTCAATTTTATGCGTTTTGGTGCAGCACGGCTTGCGATACGCAGAACCGCAATTCAAACACACGGTATTTTATTTAATATATGCTTTGGCGGGGGTGCTGAGTATTCCAATGGTGAAGATACTCTGTTTTTGAACAGTTGCCTGAAAGCAGGTCTAAAGATTTATGCCGTATCATGCACGATTGCAGAATTGAGGGAACAGCGTGCTTCTACATGGTTTCACGGTTATGATGAAAAATATTTTTTGGACAAAGGTCTGCTTTACTATTTGATTAGCCGAAGATGGTATCGCATTCTTATTTTACAGGATGTACTCAGACATCATGATACGTATGGAAAGCATATCGCTTATTTATGGAAAACAATGAATCGAGGTGTGCATGATGCAAGAGAACGAAAATATGAACGGTTTTGAGTTTTCCATCATCATACCGGTTTATAATACGTTGGAGTATTTGGATCAATGTCTGCAAAGTGCAGTATCTCAGAGTGTGGATCATATACCGTATGAGATCATATTGGTGGATGACGGCTCAACGGATGGTTCGGCAAAACTATGTGATGATTGGGCTTTGAAGTACGCCCAAATTAAAGTAATTCATCAGAAAAATCAAGGATTATCCGCTGCTCGTAACACCGGTATTCATCATGCAAGAGGAAGGTATATTATCTTGTTGGATTCCGATGATGCGATTAGCGCTCATGCTTGTAGAGATTTATATCAAATCACAAAGGACAAGCAATATGATATGGTGGTCACAAATTTGAAATTCATTTTCTCTGAGGGCGAAGAAATGCTCAAGCACAGTGATTGGGGGAATGAGCATGTGACAGATGGGAAAACGTTTTTGCTGCGGGAATTACAGCGTCATTCCATGCATATGGCTGCGGTATTGCAAGTATATCGCCATTCTTTTTTACTGGAACGATCTTTATCATTTCGAGTGAATCGTTTGCATGAAGATGAGGAATTTACTCCGAGAGTTTTTTTGGCAGCAACAGAGATTTATGTCTCAGATTTATGTTTTTATCAATATAATAGGAGAGAACAGTCTATAACCAATCGCAAAGATCTGTATCAGAATGTTCATGATCTTTATGAGAACTTAAAGGAATTGGATTGTTTGTATGACATGGAGCAGGAGCCGCTTCGTTCAGCACTAAAAGAAAGCCTGTTAGAAAAGTATTTATATATGTATGCAAAAGCAAATGTCTGCGAGAAGCGTTATGATGCGATCAGAAACAAGGCATTTGTAAAGGGAAAGTCCCGTTCATGGAAAAACAGAATTAAGGTTCTGCTGTTTACTGTCAATGATACATGGTATTGCAATATTAGCAGGAAGAAGGGATAAGATGCAATATGAACAACTGAAAAATGATATATTCAATTATCAATATAAAGGGATTCATATATGGTATTTAATTCTTTCTACTTTATTTTATTACAGCGCTGTGTATGCTGGATCGGAAACCTTGCATTATACCTTATATTATGTTATTCCGATCATTTATATCGTGTTTCACTATCGGCAGGCAATGGACTTATGTCGCATCTGTTTCCGCAATCAATTGAAGTACTATATTTTTGCTTTGGTGATTCTCGGTATTGGCAGTATTGCACTTCCTCTGATTTATGGCACAAATGATTACTCTTATTTTACGATACGCATCATACAAATCGGTAAAGAGAGTGTTAAAATCATCTTTTTATTGATGTTATATATGCGTCATATCTCAATGAATTGTGATGTCAAACTGTTTATGAAATACTTTGTGCTGGCGACTTGTCTTTATGTTTTGGGCAGTTGTGTCATCATATGTATACCGGGACTTCGTGATCTATTTCTTGCTTTGAATAAGGCTGATGCAAATACAATACGATTGGCTCATAAATCAACCTATATTACAAGGTTTGGATGGTGCGGCTTTTCCGGCTTCACCTTTACGCTGAAATGTTCTTTGGCGGCGATTATGATGTGCTATATCATTTATCAGGAGAAGCTTCAACATTTTTATTTTAATTCCTCATTGTTGTTTATCTGTATTTTAGGTAATCTCTTTTACGGACGCATTGGCTTGGTAGTGAGCGGGGTTTATTTTGTTACCTTGTTTGCGATGCTATGGAAGAAAAAAGAAAAAGAGATGTGTCTGCGCTTTATGCGAATGGTATGTATTGGCACGATGATATTAGCACTGATGGCGGTTATTTCTCCTAAAGTGCGTTCATGGCTTTATTGGGCATTTCAATCGTTCATAAACTTGCTTTGTACCGGAAACTTCGAGACAACATCTGCCATGTCCTTAAAAAAAATGTATTTTATACCGGAAATTAAGACATTTTTGATTGGAGATGGCAAATATACTTTGTCAAATGGAGACTATTATATGGGAACGGATGTGGGACTATTGCGTCCGCTATTGTTTGGAGGCATCTTGTTTCAACTTTTGCGCTACTCTACAGTATTTGTTTTGATCTTACAAATGAAAGAATATGGTAAGAAGGAACAAATGTGGATGCTCTGTTCCCTTGTGTTTTTTTTCCTGGTTTTTGAAATAAAGGGAGAAGTGATTTTTCCCGTGATATCTGTCTTATTCGCTATTGCACTGCTTCTTTCCTGTCATCAAGAAGTTGACGAAACGAGGTGATTCTCTTGGATCTTTCAATTATTATTCCCATTTATCAGGTAGAGGCCTACTTATCAGAATGTCTGGATTCTATTATCAGACAAAAAGGTACTGTTTCTATTCAAGCGATTCTTGTGGATGATGGCAGTTTAGATGGATCCACAGAAATCGCACTTGCCTATAAGAAACAATATCCTGATCTGTTTGAATATTATCGAAAAGAAAACGGAGGATTAAGCGATGCGAGAAACTATGGAATCGCTTATGTCAAGGGAACGTATTTGATGTTTTTGGATAGTGATGATTATTTGGCGGATGATGCATGTGCCTTGATTACAGATGTATTTCATAAAACAAAGGCAGATCTTCTGTTTTTTAATTTTATTCCATTTGATGAAGGAGGCAGAAAGATCCATAAAGTAAAGGAAGGGGGATCGCGCTTTGTTAGTGACAAAGAATACTT
>CANPNQ010000132.1 GCA_947575425.1 uncultured Erysipelotrichaceae bacterium | reverse complement strand
TTTCTTCCTGTATCACATCGTTGATGATTGTCTGTGTCAGTCTTCCTCGTTCATCATATTCATGTATCGTTGTTTTTTGTCCGCTTTCTTCTTTTACTACATTGCCTAAAGCATCATATGTTTTGATTGTTTCTTTTCCATTTGGGGCTATCTCTTTGATCACTCTGCCATAGGCATCGTATTCGTATTCTGTGATTCCTCCATTGGGATCAATCTCTTTGATCTTCTGTTGTTTGTCGTTGTATACGATTTCTGCCTCATTGCCTTGGGAATCCGTTGCCTTGATCAGCTGAAGGTCATCGTTGTATTCATAGAGCGTCTCAAAGCCTCGCTCATCGACCTCCATCTCCACCAAGCCATAATCATTGTATTTGGATTGTTTTATGTTTCCTAAGGCATCTGTTTCTTTTATGACATTGCCATAGGCATCATATTCCTTTGTGCTTTTGTTTCCGTTGGCGTCGATGGTAGCGATGATTCGATTCTTTTCATCGTATTCCTTCTTGGTGCTGTTTCCCTTTGCATCGATCGTCTCAATGTTGTTTCCATTGGCATCATAGCGATATTCTGTCTTTGTATTCTGTGTTTTATCGTATACTATGATCTGTTGCCCTTTGGCATTGTATTCATATTCGTTTGTCTGATTTTTGGTTTCTTCTTTGATTACCTGATTCAGCGCATTATAGGTTTTTTTGGTTGTATTGCCTAGCGCATCTGTGCTTTCTATCACGTTTCCCTGCACATCATAAACACTGGTGGTAATGGTACCATCATAGTTCTTTGTCTCAATGACATGATCACGTTCATCGTATGTCAGTTCTTCTTCTCTGCCATACGCATCTGTGGTTTTGATTTTTCTTTGATATTCATCGTATTCGTATTTCGTTTTCTTTCCTTCACTGTCGCTTTCTTCGATCACATTGCCATAGTTATCATAGGTTGTATAGGTCGTTAATCCGCTTAGCTCATTTGTTTGTGCTATGATACGTCCATAGCGATCATATTCCGTGCTTGTCTCTCCCTGTGTATTTTTGACATAGATCTCCTGTCCGTATTCATTATAGCGTTTGGTTTCCAGATTGACTCCTTCATAGATAACTGCGATTTGATTGCCATAGGCATCATATTCGTATTCACTGGTGCGCTTGTAGGGGTCGCTGGCTTTGATTACCTGTCCTTTGGTATTGTATTCATAGGTTGTGGCATATCCCAGCGCATCCCTTTGTGAAATAAGCAGCCCTTCTTTGGTATAGGTCTTGGTTTCCTTGTTTCCTTTGGCATCCGTTGTGGCGATCACATTGCCTTGGGCATCGTATTGGGTTGTAGTCACATTGCCTAACGCATCGATTTCTTTGATCACATTGCCATTGAGATCGTACACCTTTTTGCTTGTGTTTCCAAGCGGATCGGTTGTGGTCAGCTGTTGCTTGTACACATCGTAGGTATAGGTGGTCGTTTGTCCGTTCGTAGTGCTGGAGATCATATTGCCATATTTGTCATATGTCTTTTCTGTGATGCTTTCTTCTCCATCCTCATAGGTTGTGATCGTTTTAATTTCTCTGCCATATGCATCATATTGATGGGCGATCTGTGTTCCTTTGCCATCACTTTCCTTACTTAATAATAATCCATCGTATTCCTTTGTCTCTATTGTACCATTGGGATTGATTTTTTTGATCTCTCTGTTATAGGCATCATATTCATAGCTCGTTTCTAATCCTTCTTTAGATATACTTTTGATCAGATGATCATTTTTATATACATTGATTTCTTCATTTCCTCTTGTGTCAATCGTCTTGATCAGATGATCGTTGACATCGTATTCATAGGTGGTCGTATTGCCATACGCATCGCTTTCGCTTGTCTTGTTTCCATAGGCATCGTAGGTATATGTCTTGGTTAATCCCTGCTCGTCTGTTTCTTGGATGAGCTGGTTGATCTGATTGTAGGTATTGGTTTTCTTGATGGATCCTTTGGAGGATGAGATAAGATTGTTGTTTTTGTCATAACTGTTTTTCGTGATTCCGCCAATGCGATCCTTATACGTAAGAATGTTTCCGTTTTTATCATAGCTCCATTGTTCATTTGTGCCGTCAAAGTAGTTTTTCTGTGTCATCTCTCCATTGGCATTATAAACATAGGAAGAACTCTTCCCCTGATTGTCGCTTTCTTTTATCAGATTGCCATTTGCATCATAGGCAAAGCTTTCTGTTAACCCATTGTCATAGGTGATAGCTGTAAGCATATTACCGCTGTAGCTATAGGTTTTTGTGGCACCGTAAGGATCAATTTCCTTCGTTAAACGATTTTTTGCATCATAGGCATAGGTCGTCTTTCCCGTTTTGTTATCGGAGGCTGAAACGAGTTTGTTTCCGCTATAGCTATAGCTGGTAATCCTGCCTTCCCGATCTTTATGGTAGGTGATATTATGATTGGCATCATAACGGTATTCTTCACTGGTGCCATCCGGATAGCTTGCCTTTGTAAGATCGGTTTTATTATATGTATAGCGGGTGATATTGCCCTCTTTGTCCGTTTTGGATGTGATGTTGCGATAGCTGTCATAGGTATAGGTCGTTTCTGTTTCTCCCTTTAAGGTGATGGATGTCGTATCATAGTTCGCATTGAACGCATAGATATCCTCACTGCCATCCGCATTGGTTACGATCGTTTGGTTGTTTTCATAGCGGATGGTGGAGATGTTGCCATTGCCATCCGTTTGCTTGATGACACGTCCTTCGCTGTCATAGGTGTTTTTTGTGCTTTCTACACCGTTTTTATCTATCACTGTCGTTAAGAAATTGTTTGCATCATAGCGATAGTTTTCGCTGTTTCCTTTCGCGTCTGTGAATTTGATCAGGTTTCGTTTCGCATCGTATTCATAGCTTGTTTTCTGTCCGCCCGGCAATATCACCTCACTGACCAACTTACGGTTATTATAGTGGAAGGTTACGGTTTTCTCTCCTGCCTTACATGAGGTGATCGTGCCATAGCTGTCACGGTTGATCTGGATCGTAAATCCGTTTTTATCCGTGATGGACGCTAATGATCCATAGGAATCAAATGTATAGGTTTTTCCGCTATCCAGATCGCTAATGGTAACTTTGCCTGAGCTAATGCGCATCGTTTTGCGATCCGATGGCTTTACCTCAAAGCCGCCTGTCTTTTTGGCAAACTGATAGATGCGTCCATCTCCGACATAGTATTGCATATTGCCGTTTTTGTCATAGGAAAGATAGCTCTCGATTTCCGTTGTAAAGCCATTGCCAAACATATTGGAGAGCTGTGGTCCTGTGGAATTATAGTATCGATGAAGGCTGTATTCCTCTTGATCCTGTATCGTGAAGTCTTTTCCTTCAAAGAAATAGTTGCCGCTCGTTGAGTTAACCGGATCGATCACCGGACAGATGCCGGCGGCACAGTTAGGTCCACGGTTGACATATTTCGCCTGATATACACTGATGGTAATCGGTGGAGTATATACATCCGCTGTGAGCTTGGGATTATCCTTCTTGAAGCGCAGTATTAAAATATCATTTTCCTTTATCGTATCTGTGGTAAGATGATTGTCCTTCTTGATCTCGCTGATCTCAATGCCATAATAGGAAGAAATACGGGGAAGTGTATCCCCCCCCTTCACCTTGTATTTGATAAAGGCATCACTGCGATAGTTTTTTGTGCTTGTCGTACTGCCATTTTTCACCTTCACAATATATTCATATGGAACATCATAATCAGGGATCATATTGTGATAAATATAATCAGTAGTATAGTTGACTTCCCTTTTTGTATAGGTTTGCGTATTCGCAATTTTCTTTGTAATATAGATCGGATCTACAAAGTAAGCATCTGTAGTTGCGGTAAAGCTCTTTATCACATTGCCAGTGCCTTTTTTAACTAATTGAAATTGCACAGTGCTGTTTGGTTTGGCTATCCCATCAAAGCTCATTGCCTCAAAGCCTTTGTTTAAGATGGAGAAAATACGCATTTCAGTATCAAATTTATCAATGTCAAGCTCCGGATTTACATCAAAATCATCACGATGCGTCAAAACTACTTTCGGTCTGTAGGTACTGCTTTCTCCACTAAATACATTTGCGATATACGCACTTGATTCATTGGTCGCTCTTAATTCAAGGGTCTTATTTTTTCCGGCATAGATATCTTTAATGTATGAAGTAATATCAAAAGACTGATAATCCCAAAAACTATCTACGGTTTTTGTCGATATAGCAGTGACGGAGGGCTTATTGCCCCAATTTATATTGGCTGGGTTGACATAACTGCTTGTTTTTCCAACCTGAATGGTATTCCATTGATTGGTATAAACCGTGCTTTTGTTCAATAATAGATCTGCGCTTACAATTTCCTGATTATTTCCGATTTTAAGATCTGATATATGTACATATGTTCGAGTGATTCCCATTCCTCCACTCACACCACTTTGCATACCATCATCATAGCCGACAAACAGGTCATAGTATTGGCTGGTTTCGCTAGGATAATAAGAACGAATATAGGATGTCTGTATCGCTACATCTGATGTCGTTTTGATTGTGCT
>CANPNQ010000131.1 GCA_947575425.1 uncultured Erysipelotrichaceae bacterium | reverse complement strand
GACCATCAACCATAATAGAGCTGCCCGCCACTTTATACGAAAACTTTCGATTTCCGGCATACATTGTCTTTTCTGCTCTTTCTCCGGTTTTCACATCGTACAACGTAACGGGAAAATTGGGAGCAGGAAGGTGCATAAGGATTTCCTGTACCCGAGCCATTTCCTGCAGCCCATATTTTAATGTCAATTTTAATATATTGGTGCGGATGACATTTCTTCGTAAAGTACCTGTTGTAATTGATCTTATGGATGTATCGGCATCCAAATCAGACAATTCCGTGTCAATTGATATTGGCGCAGGTAGTTCCTGTCCATTCGCTATGATTTTGATATCCTGATAATTCATCTCGACACATCCTTTCTAGGGAGCCAATAGCGGCTTTCCTGTTTTCGCAATGCTTTCTTTATTCAATCTTATGATTTCATCCTTAATCACACTGTTTTCCAATAGCACTTTTAGATTTAAAGTAACGTCCTTATCTCTTGATAAAACGTCCAATATCAATGCCAAATAGGTAATGATTGTATCTTTTTTATCTGCCTCATTACCCTTAGTGTTGTTGCCTGACAGAGCATTTGCGTTTAATTCACGGTTTCCAGCAAATGCAATGGTTGGCTCCTGTAACGATGTTTGCATGATGTTCGACATGTTATTTGCAAGAGATCGAACACGTCCAAGGAATGAAGGTGTACTTGAAGTTAAAGTATCACTTAATCCTTTTACCATATCCGGCATCCATGTTTCATAATCCCGCAACGGTCCTTCATCCGGTCGTGAGAAGTGCAAAAGCCTTGATACGCCTGTGGCGATATTCTTGGCCGCTTCTACTACCATACTTGCAGAATTGTTTATTCCATTTCTGAAACCAACCATCATATCACTGCCCCATGTCTCAGCACTACCTCGCATGGATTGCAATTTTAAGGTTATACCGTCCATCCCCGCTGTTACTGCGCTCTTTACCCCTCCGATGGTATTATTGACACCGTCTCTCATCTTCGTAAACATATCACTGCCGATTACCTTTAACTGATCAGGGAAAATCGACAAGCCGCTTTTCATATCGCTGAATTTGCTCAATGCTCCCGTTTTCAGTGCGTCCACGCTTCCATTTGCGCTCTCATTGGCACTGCTAAAGCCTCCACAGATGGATTGACTGATATCATCCACAAATCCACCAATGCCACTGCATATGCTGTCCCATGTGGATTGTGTACCCTCTTTGATATTTTCCCACGTAGATGATACTCCTTCCTTCAAGTCCTCCCATGTATCAGAAGCAGTCTGTTTCAATCCGTCCCACGTGTCTCCTAGAAATCCAGTGATGCCATCCCATGCAGATGTAGCTGTAGACCAAATACCATCCCATACACCGCTGATCACATCGCCAATTCCACCGAATAATCCGCCAATACCATCCAAAAGCCAACCCATCAAATCGCTGATACCCTTAAATAATCCTTTGATGAGCCACCCTCCGATATCAGACATTACCGTAGATGGTGAATGAATGCCAAACAGCGATTTTACCCAGTTCACGAAGGGATCCACAATATGCTCTTTAATAAATTTCCCCGGATCAGAGAAAAACTCATCAATACCTTTACATAAGCCATCCCACATAGCCCCTGCAATATCACAAAATGCTGTAAGCACCATATCACCAAGTCCTAAAATCAAACGAACAAGCAGATCACCTAAGCCCGTGATAATTCCCCACCAATCAATATTCAAAATTGCATCAGCTATATCATGTCCAAGCGCTCCCCAATCAATTTCTTTTACTGCATTACAAAGCATGTTCAATATGCCTAAAATACCATCACTTACAGTCATACCAAAGTCTTTCCAGTTGATATTTCTGAAGAATGTGTTAATGCTGGATGCTATTTTGCTTCCTAATCCACGCCAATCAATATTGGTAATAAAATTGTGGGCGCCATTGATAAGACCGCTTAAGCCAATCGCAAATGCCGCAGCTGCGACATCAAAATCAATACTGTTGATCATACCCATAATTCCATCTGCCAATGCTTTGCCAATTCCAGCCCAATCTGCTGTGGTAACAAAACCATATATAGCATTGATTCTTGCCTGAAAGTACGATCCGATGGTTGAGCCAAGTTTATCCCAATCCACTGTATGTACGATACCATTCAAACCACCTGAAAATGCTCGTCCAATATTCACCCAGTCAATCCCTTCAAGAAGTTGACGGATCGTTCTAGCGATCGTGTTAATCCCGGTGCCTAGCATTTGCCCGATACTCTCCCAATCGATCTCAGATACCAAGCTATTAAACAATTCGCTAAAGCCAGTGGTAAATGAGGTAATCGCTGATCCGAGATTATCCCAAGAGATCCATTGCGTGAAAGATGTGACCGCTTTATTGATCTGTTCACCGATCACCTTACCGATACCTGCATAGTCGCCTTTTTCCCACAGATCTTTTAACTTCTGTGTCCATTTACTTACCACACTTTCATCAATGTCACTCGGTGTGTAAACAGGCATATCGCTTCCACCACTACCGCTTGATCCTGATTTATCCTGACTGTTAATGGTGTTAATCTCATCAAAACTTGCCAAAGAACCCAACTGTTTAGCGGTTTCTTTCGCCGCTGATCCATATGCACCCATGGCATCTTTAGCCGCATAAATTCCAGCAGTTGCTTGTTTTGCTTGTGAATATGTCTTACCAAAAATTCCGGCAATAAAGGCAGCAATATAAGCGGTCATTTTCGCCAATGCGGCCATAAGCATATTGAGCGCAGGCAAGATTGCTTGGAAAATCGGGGTAAAAGAAGTTGCTAAATTTGAACGTATTTCATTCAAACTGTTTGTAAATGCTTCATTGGTTTTAAATGTTGCCATCAGGTTTTGTCCTAATGCCATGATGCCCCTAGAAACCAATGGGAAAATCAATGAAAAAATCGTAAATGACTTTATCAGTTGTCCAATGCCTCTATGAGCACCACTCATACCTCCTGACGCTTTCTTCGATGCAGAGCCAATACCCAGCAATCGCCCCGCAAATGAAATGGCGTTCTTTCCTGCTGTTTTAAGGCCATTGCTTAGCTTTTGCAAGCCTGCTGATATCATTTTTTTTGCTAGATTCGCAAGAGCACTTCCGGCGGCCTTTGCTCCGCTAACAACCAATTTAAGACCGCCAACCAGTCCTTTCAAAGTAATTCCGGCAATCTTACCCTTAAGCCCTCCTATTTTGTTTGCCAAAGCACTGATAACAGATGATGCCCGATTGGATGATGCTCCTGTTGCTTGCATTTGCCTATCCATGGCGCTTAACGTTATATTGGTGCGAGAAGCTGCATCTTGTAATTTTGCAATCTGCATATCAAGAGCCATAACCTGCTTATCTAAATTACTTTCAATTTCCGCGTCCATGTTGGGCTTATAGGTTTCCAAAAGCATCTTACGCTGTGCTTGCTTTGCAAGTATTTGATTATCATACATGTCCATCATATTCTCTAATTCTTCATACTTTTGACGGAACATTTCTGTATCAAATTGTGGATCAAACTTGATCTTTGGTTTCCTGATGCTGATTCCGGGGGGTGCTCTCGTTGCGTTTGCCCTGCCACTAACAGATAATGGCTGTGCATCGTTTTCAGCATTCTCATAAGGCATCTGTATGCCTGACATTCGTTTTACCATATCAGCCATCTCCCGTATAAACGATTGCATCTCTGTTTTCGTTTTATCAAAGCATGCCTTGATGGATTCATTCATCTTGTCCAAACTCGATGTAATACATTCTCTTAAACTTTTAAACATATCCTTACTCATGGCATCAACCTGCTTTTGGATACGCTCCGCCAGTTTATCGGATTCCTCTTGTATTCCCTTATCAAGATCAGACCCCAGTTCCAAATCGAGTTGAATGGATCCTGCGCTTTCTTCGCTCATATTCTCACCGTCCTTGCTTATAAAAGTAAAAGAAAAAGAAGCTATGCAGCCATTGAGCGAAACATCGCTTGTACCTGCTTCATAACTTCTTCTTTACTCATGCTTTCTATCTTCTTTTGGAATTGTCGATTATTCCATTCATTCCTGATCCTATGCTGTTCCGGTGTGAATCGCTCCAAAATATCACCGTCGCTTTCCGAACGAATGGATATGATTTTCCCCAAAGGTGTCTCGGGCATGATACCGCTTAATAGAGTGGTAAATTCTTTCCAATCCATGATTTCATCATACAAATCCTTTTGCGGATATTGCATGGCAAAACTGGCTTCGATCAATTCCCAATCTTCAAAAAGATCATACCATTGGTCAGTTACTTTTTTTCCGATGCGTTCGCTTCCTCCGCATCTTTTTCAAAAGATGCTTTTTCATCAGCAATCGCCGCCATGATGACGTCAATGATATCTTGAATAACCGCAAATGTGTAATCTTGCGACTGAATGTAGTCAGATGCCTTTTTCCCGAGCGCCATTTCGATGATCTTATCTGTGAGTTTTACATCGCGTTCAGGATCGTTATCATCGTTTTCCTTGTTGGCCTTTTTCTTTTTCTCTTGTTGCTTTACGTAAGCCATAATACATAAAACATTGGTCTTTGAGGTATCAATCGCAAATTGAT
>CANPNQ010000130.1 GCA_947575425.1 uncultured Erysipelotrichaceae bacterium | reverse complement strand
CGTTTCTGGTTAATAATCGCTACCTCATGTGCTTTACGAACATGCAGAATCGCCCGATCGACTTGGGAACCATGATCCACAATATAGGAAGCATCCTCATGATCCAGTTCATCCACCACATACAGTCCTTTGCGCAAATGCTTCAATACCGCTTGATAATGGTTGCTTTCATCCAGCATTACCACTTGATTAAAGCCGCTGGCGGAGATATGGATGCGATAGCTGCCGCTTTGCGCAGGAGTTAAGGTTCCGTTTTGATCCTGCACTAGCTTCGTTAAGGAGATACTTGCGCCATCTCCACAAGCTTCCAAAATATCCACACTGCATTCATCATTTCTAATGTCAGCGATCGCCCGTGTACATTCTTTGCCATTGAGCAGATAGCGCAGGGATCCGCCATCCTCCTGCATAATCTCATATTTGCCATTTGGCAAATGGGGCAAACGGGCATAGAAGTGATTCGCCGCATGAAGTAGAATGCGATGGGTATCCTGTGCTCCCCTCACGCTGATCCAACAGCTTTGCTCCTCATTCGGTGTACATCTTTCATTGTTTTCATCCAGCTGATACTTGCATATTTCCAAGGCGCCATAGCCGCTTGTGTCTGTTGTAGGATCATTGATCAGCTTTACATTCACGCTTTCTTTCGCCAATGCAATCGTTGCATCGCTTTGTTCACGGCCGCCGTTGATGATCCATGCGCAAGGAGTCTCATGGATCTCATTGATCGTATAGGTGCCATCCGGCAAACGATCAAACAAGCAGCTCCACTTATTTTCCTGATTCAGCACTGCCTTGCGTTTGATTTGATCCCCGCACAATAAGATCTCATATTCCTCATCCATGCATGGTCGCTTGAGGCAGCCGCATGATGCATCACGCAGATATTTCATCACATGAATACTGTTCTGATGGCGCAAGGATACAAAGATCAAATCGATCTGAATGTCCTCCTTTCCCAGTTCCACACTGTCCATGTTCTGCATTTCGTCATGGATGCGCATGCCCACACACTCGTATTGCGATTGTGCTTCCGTATTCACATGATAAACTCCCATCGGCAAATGCGCATAGCGCATCAGAAAGCCATTGCGTTCATTTAAGGTGATATCCTCTGCCACCTGTTGCCCTGTGATATGAATATCAAATGCCGCATCTCTTCCCGCCTGCTCCAAATCGCCATCGCTGTTTTGAATCAGCGCATGGATGCTCAATGCGCCGCCATAGCACTCGCGCGCACAGGATTCCTCTTTATCATTTTCCTGTGGCAGAATCATGATCTCAACATCCTGATCCTTCAGTGTAAAACATCCGTTGCGCTGGGTGATTCCATTGATCCGATAGCACATTGCTTCCTCGCTCATGTCGATTACTTCATAGTTTCCGTTTGGCACATCATCCCATTGGATGCTCCAGTTATTTTCCCTGCATAAGGTGTAGCATTCTTCCTTGTGTCCGCACAGTAGTACATCGCTGATTTCATCCGGATGAGGCAGGCAAGCATCCCCTTCCTGTTGACAAGTACGCTTGCGGATGGTGATGCGATTTCCCCTATTTGAAATATCATCATAGAGGTTTACACACAGCTCACCACAGCCCATCTCCACATCAATGCCATACTCAAACCACTCTCCGCATGCTTCATAAAGCAGATTCTCTTGCGCGCTGATGCGATATTCACCAAGACAAATATTGTGTAAACGGATCGCGAAATCATTCGCTTCCTCCAAGGTAAAGTGATCACAGACTCCCTCATGGCTGATGGTAATATGATAGCTTTGATCCTTCGCCGGGCGACGGTGCTGTTCTCCTTGTAATACATGCGCTCGCAGAATCAAATCATTTTCACAGCCAAGGGGGGAGATCAAAGTCACACTGACATCCTGATCCTCCAAGCACAACATCTGATCCTCACGTATGCAGCCATTGATCCATACCTCATAGGATTCCTCTCCCAGCTGGGATACGCGATATTTTCCCTCTGGCAATCCCTCAATCTCCACACACCAATCATTGCGCTCATCCAAAGTGAAGCATTGCTTATAGCAATCGCTTTCCAGTACCGCCTCAAAGCTTTCTTTGCCGCAAGGCTTCCGCATTTCTCCATCGATGTCCCGCATCATTTTATGGATGCGCACGAGGCTGTCTCCGCTCGCCTCATTGATAATTGTGATCTCCTTATCCTCATCGTTAAACAGGAAGCTTCCCTTTTCCTGTAAACAATCGTCTATCTGATACATCACACAGCCTTGCGCATGAATTTCTCTGATCTCATAATGCTGGGGATATAGCTCATCCACGCACACACACCAGTCATTTTCCTGATTCAGGCAATATGTTTCATGCATATCTCTGCCGATCAGCTGGAAGTAAAAGCTCTCCTGCGGCTGGGGCTTCATCAGCGCTCCGTGTTTGCGAATGCGCTTATTGACATACAACTTGGGCAGTGGCAATACCGTATTGATGACCTCTATATCAATATCATCTCGTCCTAAGGCGAAGCATCCCTTATCACAGTCTTTTCCGTTGATGCGATAGCTAACACTCATACCCGGAATCTGCGTTTCTTTCAGCTCATATTCGCCTTCTTCTAAATCATCAAACATGACACAGAAGTTATTTTGTTCATGGAGAGAAAATTCCTGATGAACACAGCGAGACTGTAAGAGGAAATCGTAACAATCTTGGGCGCAGGGGCGAATGATATGTCCGTGTAATGTCTTGACTAGCTTGCGTACCCTTACTACGCCGCTACAATTCATCATCTGATTGATGATCGTAACGGTGGCATTTTCCCCATCCATCATCACATCACCATGGTTTTGACATTTCCCATTGACCTCATACAGCACCCGATATCCATAGCTGTCCTTCTGCATGATCCGCACATTTCCCTGCGGCAGATCCTCTAACAATACTCCGAAGTTATTTCTTTGATCCAGACAGATCTCGCGAGAGCCTTCCCGTGTTTCCAAAATCACCTCAAAGAACTGCGTTCTGCTTGGCTTATGCATTCTACCGTCACAATCCTGTGTCGCTACATTCAGCTTTAAATTGCCATTGGTGTGCTTCGTATTGACAATGACGACATCCTGATTCTGTTTGTCCATGCATACAAGTGCCGCTTCCTTCATCTCATTTCCATTGACAAAATATTGTGTATCATAGCGTTCACACCCATGCTCATGAATGCGATAGACACCCTTTTTCAGTCCTTCCAGCAAAATGCTCCACCGATTGGCTGCCCGTAAGGTGTAGCATGTATTCAGACAAGGACCTTCCACATGGATCTCAAATTCCTCATCGTGCTGCGGTTTCACATAATCACCGAATGCATTTGCTATAAACTTACAGATACGCAGATCACCATACACCTCACGCTTCACGCTGTTGATGATCTTAATATCGGTACACGTATGGTTTTTAACGACAAAGCGCGCCTTGTGTTCCTCTCTGCCGCCATTGATGGTATAGGTGGTATCAAAACCATCCACCCTGCGCTCCTTGATCTCATAGCTTCCTTCCCGCAAATGGTGAATATGCGCACAGAAATCATTGTCGCTGTCTAATACATAGGTTTCCCGCGCGAAGATAGATCGCAAGCTTACCAGAAAGCGTGCTGTCTTTTCCGGCTTCACCAGACTGCCATCGCTTTGGCGAACCACCTTACTGATGGTGATTTCACCCTTGTTTCGCTCCTCATTGATGATCGTGACGCAGTTGATCATCCCCTCCTGCATCCACACATTGGCATTGGTACTCTCATAGCCGTCATTGACGATATAGCTTGCGATATAGCCTTCATGATCCAATTCCCGCACTTCATATTCTCCGCCACACAAATGCTCGATATCCACACAGAAATTGTTATAGGCATTCAGATGGAAGATCTCACATACTCCACAGCCCTGTAGCATCACGCGGAAATTCTCCTGCGGATCAGGCTTGACTAAGGTGTTGTCACTTCTTCTTACATATTTACAGATGCGCAAGGGACTGTGCTGGATATCATTTGAGCTCTCACAGATGATCAGCACCGATGCCTGTACGCATTCGCCAAGTTCTACCTGCGCGCTCTCGCTTTTGGGATTTGCGTTCACCAAATAGCTCACACAACCATCGCATCCGTTTGCTTCAATGTCGTAACAGCTGACCGGCAGATTGCATAAGCGCAAGGAGAAATCATTCTCCTGATTTAACGTATAGCATTCCTCAAAGCATTCCCCTCTCACACACACGGAAAAGCAAGCATTTTCCTGCGGCTTGATCAGCTCTCCGCTCGCACAGCGGATATATTGATCCAGCATTAAGACATTGCCGGTTTGCCTTTGTTCAATCAGCTCCAAAGTATGCGTTCCACATGGCAGCATCACCTGATGATCCCCACACTTCTCCTGTTCATCCAAGGAAATAAAGAGCTGCGCATCTCTGCCTTCCTCCCATATTTCATACATTCCTGCCTTTAAATCCTCCAATGTGGCTTGAAAGTGATTGTCGCTGTCAAGCACGACGCATCTTTCCTCCCCACAGCCCCTGATCATAACCGTAAAACGCATATCCGAGCGAAAATCAAGCGGCTGCTCCTGTTCATCGATCAGCCTTTTTCTGATGTGCA
>CANPNQ010000129.1 GCA_947575425.1 uncultured Erysipelotrichaceae bacterium | reverse complement strand
GGAGCGATCTATATATTACCTAAAAGGGTAAATGAAAGAATTATCCTGAATTACTATGAGGCATTGTATGAAGCAAATCGACGTCCTGAATTGGATCGTTTGAAGCAAAGCATCATGAAAGATGTAAAAAAACAACTGACAGAGAGGATTCGATATAAATACAGTATTTATATCGTCTTTACCGATAACAGAGATCCGCTCAAAAAAAGAATGTTTGCAGATCTGCTTCGCAAGGATAACACCCCTTTGGATGAATCCATGAAAGAGCTTTGTTCGGTGGTGGATGAACAGATTTACAAAAAGCTGGCACAAAATGTGTCCGCAGAGCGATTGAGTAAAGCAGAGGTTGAACAATTACACAATTATCTTGCAATACCTTTAGAAGGTAAAATCTCAAGTTACTATACCACGCCACAGGCAACAGACTTACACTACGAATATAAAGCGATTGGAAGCAGTGAATACCGAGATCTGTATTCCTGTATTCTTGCCGCTGAGAAGATCCGCTATGACGTTGTGGCAGATGGATCAAAGGCAAATACGGTTGTGAACAAGATACAAGAATATGATTATCCAGTAGATACGGTCATAAAATTTGATCTTGAACATACGCAAACATTTCGTCGCAATATGACCAGCAAAAGAGAGAGCATCCGGAAAAGTGCTAAGCGCTATTATAATCTTTCAGATCGCAAAGATACTGAAGCAAAAAAGGCTGTGGAGCTTGCAAAGATCGGTGAAAATGTTGATCCGGCAATCGAGGACTCCAAGATTCGTTGGCAAATGATCTTTAGAGTGCGTGCTAACGGTAAAGAGATGCTCACTAAGCGTGTAGATCGAATGCTGAAAATTTTTGATGGAAAGAAGGTACCGCTGATCTATGCTATTGGAGAACAGGAGAAACTAGCAGAGCATTTGTTTCCCTATAAAACTGCATATGGCGGCTGCCTTCAGCTGAGCGATGTGCTGTTTTTTGCGACCTTTAACTTCCTTGGCGGACTATATATCGGAGAAGAGGAAGAGGGGATCATTGCGACTTATACCAATACCGCAGATTTGCCGGTTTTGATCGATGTGGAGGCGCCGGTGAAAGGTAAGGCAAAGAATGCCTCAAGTACGATGTGCTTCGCCGGAGAAACCGGATCGGGGAAGTCACAGTTAGCGAATAATTTCCTATTGCTTTCTATGATTTTTTATGGACATAAAGTATTATTGATCGATCCCAAGGGAGATCGAAACAAACTGATCGATACATTAAATACTTATGGAGATATCTGCTCCCATTTGGTTATCGGTGATAAGAATTCACCGGCAGGAATGTTTGATGCCTTCCTGCTGCATAATGATAATGAGTTAGAAGCCTTATCAATCGCAAAAAATGATGTGATCAATTTGGTGCGTGCGATCAACAGCGAGCAGAAATTGAATCTGATGGATGTGGATCGAGCGTATGAAGATATGTGCATCGCACAAAAGGAAGGTAAGATTAAGCAGCTGACTATGGGGCATTTGAGTAAATATCTGATGAAGCACGATCAGGAAGCCGCAAGCAATCTACTCTCCTTACAAAAAGATCCGATGGCTAGACTGTTTTTCGGTAATGATGATACGGATCTATCTAAGGTGTTTGACTTAAGTAAACCATTCAACTTGGTTACCTTTGCAAAGTTACCTGTATTTTCTTCCGAAACCGGTAAGTATGTATATGTTGAGAAAGATCTTACCCATCGCTTATCGGCACTTGTGATAAATAAAACCACAGAGATTACGAATATGTTCATCCGTATGGAGAAAGGTCATGCTAAGACATTACTTGTGGATGAAGCAAAGCTATGGATGACGATTCCCGGCGGTCGTGATGTATTGGTGAATAACAACTTGATTGCACGCTCTGAACTGATGAATTTATTGATCATCTTACAGAACTGGAGCGATGTACCTGACTCGATTATCAATAATACCGGTCAATTCTTTATCGGAAATATGAAGAGTAAGAACGAGATCGCTTTGATCCTGGATCACTTCGATTTGGGAAACAATTCTGCTCTGGCATCGATCCTGAGTGATCGAACAAAGGCAGAGGGAGTGAGCTCTGCGAAGCAATACAATTTCCTTTATTGCGACTATAACAACCGAAAATGCATTACTAAGCTGAAGTTTTTAGATACCTTCAAGCGGGCCTTCAACACCTTTAAAACGGATCAAGTGCATGGTAAAAATGAGGCAGTACCGGGAGATGATCCTTATGAGTAAGTATAAGAAGCTTCTCTGTATTTGTTTTATGATCCTGATACCGATATTCACCCTGTTTCCCAAGGCATCATATGGCGGTGATACCATTTTACCTGTTTTATATGAGGAAGAAAGTGAGGACACCACAGGGAACGACTTTATCACTGAAGCATTGCGAAGTTTGGATGAAAACACAGCACAAGAGGAACTAACTCAAAACTACCTCTATAACTTTTATCATTCCTCGCAAACAGCGATGACCAAGTCCTTCAACATATTTCAAGGGGAAACAATCGTCATGGTAGTGATCAATTTTTTTACTATGTTAATCGAAATGATTGGTATCGCTGTGACGTTTTTTGTGATGGTACTGTATAACTTTGTATCGGCTTCCTTTTTGGGAGAGATGGTCAATGATATCATTAGCGGTATTGAAAAGATTATGTTTGATTGGTCAGACATGAATTCATGGATCATTAAGGTGTTGGTGATCTCTACACTGGTCGGCATTGCATATCGGCTGATCAAGGATTTTACCCGCATCAGAGGCTATAAACAAGTCTTACAGATCGCATTAAGCGCAGTAGTTTCCATGACATTTGTGATTTTTATCGGGCGCAATGGTAGGAATATTATCAAGGGAATTGAGGACTCCTTACAGAATATGATCGTTGAGACATTTGTATTTGACGGACAATCCGGGAATATGGAAATTGCCAATAAGGAGAATATCTTTGATACGATGCAGCTCCAACCATTTATGCTGCGACATTTTGGAACAACCTCTTATGAAAAGATTGCATCTAGTGCAGATCAGAGCGTGGATGAGGCGAAGGCAAGAGTGCAGAAGCTGTTGGATGATCCAAGTAAGGATAATGCAGTCAAAGAATATGAGGACTATGGAAACAATGCCATTTCTCATGACATATCCAGCACTGGGACAGTATTCTTTCTCTCGATTATCACATTGATCCATAAAGTATTGATTGGAGCAATTATCGGTGTGATATGTATTTTAGTGGGTGCAGTAAAACTACTGAAGGAGCTGTTACTATGGCTCAGCGTATATCAGTTAATCCTTTGGATGATCAAGAGAACAAACAAAGCCCAGCAGTGGTTTACAGATCGCCTAATGTGGAGCTTATTAGCGATCGGTGCAGATATACTTTTTTCTACCGCACTCTATTTTATCATGCAGATCTGTACGAAGGTATCCGCCATTCATCCGTTGTTTTTGATCGGCTTTGATGTGCTTTTATTGATATTGACTATATATGCATTTAAGCATTTGTATAAAGTATCTGCATGGTTGAAAGAAGATGGCTCGGATATGTTGAAAACGATGCTTGTTGGAAGCAGTACACCGTTGCAAGTATATAATAATGAAAGATCCAAACATAAGAGAAATCAGCGTACCATGGATGATTAAACTGAAGATAAATCTTCAGATGATGATGGCATTGTTTCTGATGAAGATCTTTCCGAATCAGAAGGTAGTGGACTTGATCCGCTTGGTGAGGATCTTAGTGATCGGGATAATGGTGGCAGTACAGAATTTGAAGAATCGGTAGCAAATCAAAATGAAGCAGATGAGTCAGAGAAAGCGGTACCGAGACAGAATTCTGTCGTATATGAGGATACAACAGAAGAAAAAGAACAGCCTTCAGAAGAAGATAGAAACCTAGAAGATGAGGAAAACGATAAAAAAGATGATCACATAGAGGCTGAAGATCCTAAAGAAAAAAATGAGATCCTACATGATGAAGATGATTTAAATGTGGAAGCAGATCAGGAAGATCTAAGTGATCGTCAAAGTAACGAAAGTGGAGATAGCATAACAGATCAGGATGAGAATGAAGAACGAGAAATAGATGCTGAAGAGATGAGCGAGAATAATCAAGAAAATGCGAGCATACCGATCAAGGAAGAAACTGTATCTATGGATGAAGATGTGGAGCTGATGAGTGATGAAGCTACTTCGTAGGGCGCTTATTTTGATCATACTGCTTCCATTCCTTGGATCAATGATCTTGTTTATTATGTTGTTTTCTATGAGTGCCAATAATTCCAATGATACGATCGATAAAGCAGCATCCTTGAGTCCGCTAGTGATGAGTTATCGTCCTTATGTGGAAAAAGTGGCGAAAGAGAATGGCATAGAGGATTATGTGGATTTAATATTGGCAGTGATGCAGATAGAATCGGAAGGAAATGGTATGGATCCTATGCAGGCATCAGAAAGTAGTTTTAATGAGCGCTATCCAAGACAGCCAAATGCTATCATGGATCCATTTTACAGTATTGATGTTGGCGTGAAAGAGTTGGCCAGTAATCTAAAAACTGCAGAGGTTTCCTCAGCTACTGATATTCAAAATATCAAGGTA
>CANPNQ010000128.1 GCA_947575425.1 uncultured Erysipelotrichaceae bacterium | reverse complement strand
TTGGCATATAGGGCGTAAATCAACAGTTGAAGCTGTAAACCTGCAAACACCTGCGTTTCCTTCAACTCCTTGATTGAGCTTTTATAATCAATGATACGCAGAAAATCCTTATTTTCATCCATACGGTCAATAAAACCATGAAGCCGCAATTGGATACCATCCTCCATGTCCAGCAGCTGATAAAACTCCTGTTCGCAAGCAGTGGGAGTTAAATGAGAATGTGCCTCTGCCTCATCCAAATCATTGAGATTGCTCAATATATGATCCAACAGCCGTTGTTGTAAGATCGGCAAGCGATCCTTTAACAATACATAGACATCGCTCAGTTTCTCCAATTCCTCATTTAACAGATCCGCAACCTCTTGAACGGATATCCTTGTATATTCCTTGCCATAACGAGATACCGCTTGCTCTAATATATAATGGCTCAGCGTACCGATGCGACTCTGTGAAAAGTGATAGTCAATCGGTTCTTTCAATCGCAGTCCGTATTTTAGGAAATAGGAAAACGGACAGCGGACATAGGTTTCCAAAGAGGATATAGATCCGCGAATCACTCCCTCATGCACAAACAGTGTACGGGCGCTTGCCTCATTGATCTCATAGCGCAAAGGCAGTGAGCGATACATCGTAAGCGGTTCCAGTAACTGTGCCCTTTTCGCTAATAGCTGATCCATTTCCAAAGAGCTTTCATTGGCATTCCCTTCATAGTCGCCAAAAGGATAGGAAACAAGCAATTCCTCATAGGAAAACAAGCAGTTTTTTAGTTGTGCCATATACTCCCGATAGCGTTGGTCCATCGTTGGATAGTTAGCAATTTCTTTGACATAGGCTTCATCAAACAATCCCGTTTGAAGTGGAAATGCAGGGTAGTTCTTTTGCGTACAGCCAAGCAAAACACAGGTGCTTCCGGCAGCCAGCGGCTTGGATAATTCACTGACCCAAGCGCCGCAATAAACCTCTGCCTGTCTGGTAAGCTTTGTTTTTTCGCATAGTTCCATCAGAAAGGAAAGATCCGCCATTTCCTTATAATAGGGTAGAAAGGAGCGAAAGATATCCTGTAAGGTGAGAAGGGAATGTGCCGCTTTCTCCTCCTTTGGATGGATGCTCATCCGCAATAGCTGATCCACCGCCTCAAGCAACTCTGATGCACCCTTTGCCTCATGCAGGGGAGCTAATTGGATGAGGATCGCCTCCCAACTGATTTGTGCGCGCTCCTCCAAACCGCACAGACGCTGTAATTCATCCTCGGATAACAGCTGTGTAATCTTTGTATGAGCGCGGACATGATCAAAGGGATCACTTAACTGCTTGCCAAACAGCTGTACATAATCACAAAACTCCTTGCGATGGGGAACCTGTATCACCGCTTGTTCCAACAGCTCAATTAAGGTTGCCATATCCCTGTCACAGACATAGCGAAGTAACAGCACTGCCTTGGCAGATAAAGAATCTCCTCGCATCTGCGATAAAATACTCACGGGTATATGATAGCGTTCAAACACCTGCGTAATCAGTGGCTGATAGGAGGGATCACAAACCATGATGTGCAGATCGGATGCGCTGCGATTTTGTTGAATGATCATTTGGGCAAGTGCCTCTGTTTCCTTGCGTTTATTCATCGATTTCGTATAAGTGATATGCGGAGTATGTACCGGCAGTTTCCAAATATCTGCCCCAAGCGCACAAAGCCGCTGGATCCGATAGGAATCCTGCGCACTGTACAGCTGTTCCAGAATCCATACATCATGGACACCTTCCACAGACAGCTGTTTCCACACTTCATTTTCCTGATCCTGAACGGTGGGGATCGGATAAAGCTGAGCAAGGATACGCTTCATCTCTGCCTGTGCCAAAGTATGCTGAGGCAGCTCCTCCACAGGGATACCATACAGCTTCATATCCTGAATCATGGCATAACACTGCTCCAGAAAATCCAAAGAAGTGATGATCGAAGAATAGATCACACTGTCAAATCGTTTCATCATTTCCCGATATTGCAATAATACATCAATTCGATCCTTCGCTTCCCCAATCCTGCGCTTGAAAAATGCGGATAAGGACAGCAGTGTGATATGCTGCATCCCTGCACTCTGCTTTGTAAGCTCCATACGCAACGCATTATGATAGTGGGCAGGCGCCAATAAAATGGTATGCGGTTTCCATTGGGTCATATCGATCGCCATAATATCACAATTCCCTTCTTCCAAGTTATCCATATTATAACTTTTTTTGCCCGTATATGCGAACGATTCTGAATGTTTTTTCATAATTTTATCATGGAAATACTTTCCATGGGGCAAAGATACTCTCCAATGAAGCAGTCGATTGACAGAAGCATATTGATTGCTTTCTTGAAATGGTGAACTATCCAATCACCTTGATCCTGGCTGATTTCATATGTGTTGAACTGTGCTGTTTCATGATTCATATAAATATCTTGCGACATGAATCCCACTGGCACTGGCATGAGACAAGGAATGCGTCACACCGCTGCAATCACCAATGACAAACAGATCTTTGCATGTTGTCATCAAATTTTCATCTACCGCAACATCAAGATTATAAAATTTGACCTCAACTCCATATAACAGCGTAGAATCATTGGCTGTGCCGGGAGCGACCTTGTCCAACGCATAGACCATTTCGATGATGCCATCCAATTGACGCTTCGGTATCACCAAACTTAAATCGCCCGGAGTTGCACTGAGCGTGGGAATGACAAAATTATCCGCCATGCGGGATGGTGTAGAGCGCTGTCCTCTGATCAGATCTCCGAAACGCTGTACGATAACACCACCGCCCAGCATATTGGACAAACGGGCAATGCTTTCTCCATAAGCATTGGAATCATTAAACGGTTCACTGAAATGATTTGAGACAAGCAACGCAAAATTCGTATTATCCGTATATCTGCTTGGATCCTCGTAGCTGTGCCCGTTGACCGTCACGATCCCATTGGTATTCTCTGATACGACAACACCTCGCGGATTCATACAGAAGGTACGCACCCTGTCCTGAAACTTTTCCGTCTGATACACGATTTTTGATTCATAGAGTTCATCGGTCAAATGCGAAAATATCGCTGCCGGCAGTTCCACACGCACGCCGATATCCACACGGTTGGAATGGGTCTGAATGCCCAATCGCTCACATACCTCACGCATCCATGCGGAGCCGCTTCTTCCCGTAGATATAATGCATGCACTTCCTTCAAAGTAGCGATCTTTCGCATAAATGCGATAACCACTCTCTATTTGCTCGACCTGATCAATATGCGTACGAAAATAAAACTTCACGCCTTCCTTTAACAGATGATCATAAAGCTGCTTTAGCACAACATAATTGACATCAGTCCCCAAATGTCTGACCTTAGCATCCAGCAAATGCAGATCGTTTTGCAGACAAAGCTTTTTCAAATGCGTGTTGCTTGTGGAATATAGCTTTGTTCCCGCACCGCCGAATTTCAAATTGATCGTATCGACATATTCCATCAGCTCCATCGCTTTTCCTCTGCCAATGTGCTCATATAAGGTACCGCCAAACTGGTTCGTGATATTATACTTACCATCGGAGAACGCACCGGCGCCGCCAAATCCATTCATGATTCCACATGTATCACAATGGATGCATGCTTTGACGTTCTTTCCATTGATCGGACAAGATCGCTGCCCTAAAGGATTTCCCGCTTCAAATATAGCAATAGACAAGCCCGGATGTAAGCGCAGCGCCTCATAAGCGGAAAAGATGCCACCCGCTCCCGCACCGATGATAATCAGATCATATTTCATAGTAATTCCTCATTTCTCAGCGCTGTCGTAAAAACAGCCCAAAATATTTTATCATAACCAGAAAAAAAAGCCATATTTATTTTATGAAACTGTTTTCGCAAAAAGCGAAGATTTGATCCCATGGTATAAATCTGCGGTAGTAGCCCATAATGCACCTAAAGGAAAGGAAAAGCATTTCCTGTCTACGGGAAATGTCGGTATTCATATGAGAATCAAAGTATATCTTGCATTATCGTGTCTATGGTTGAGTATTCTATGCTGCGCCATCACCGCCAAACCCAGCACATTGACCTATATGATTCGCTTTGACAGCGAGACAAAAAACAGCGCTGCCATTAAGCAGGAGGTCATAGAGCGCTATGGGGAATTGATCCGGGGAGTTCACGAGGAAAGTGAGGCTGTGCTGTTGATCCATAACCTCGATCTGTTTATGTGGGAGGAGGATATGCAGGCAGATTGGAAAGATAATACATTGCTTATAACGATCGGAGATGGAAAAGGAGCCATCATCAGCGGTGATCTTGATCCGCAGGAGATCTGTTTGCCGCAGGTGAAGACAAAATCGCTGTTTCAGGAGTGGTTCAGTGGTTCGTAAGCTAATTGATTATCAGTATCAATAAGAACTCTAACGGTCCTATTTCATAGAAAAACAGGATAGCCAAAAGGAAAGCTATCCCGGAATGCAAACACAAATGATGGAGGTGCTCTTTAGAAGCCATCCTCCTTTTATTGTATCTTTCTTCTCATGATCTTTCTGAGGCTTTTTATGATATCCTTGAAATGGAGTCCTACGCACCTATTTCATTTGAGCTGCAATCTGCTTAA
>CANPNQ010000127.1 GCA_947575425.1 uncultured Erysipelotrichaceae bacterium | reverse complement strand
GATTTTATCTGGAGCATGGCGTAGATCGTGTGATCTTGGGAACTGCCGCCCTGCAAAAGGAAGAACTGCTTCTTGAGGCCATTTCACGCTATGGCGCTCATATCGCTGTAGGCTTGGACTGTAAAGACGGTTATGTATATACCCAAGGATGGCTTACAGACAGTCAAGTGGATTATCTTGCCTTTGCAAAGCATTTAGAGACATTGGGAGTATCGACCATTATCTGTACCGATATTGCAAGAGATGGAACGTTACAGGGTCCGAATCTGGATATGTTACAGACATTGAAGCAGCAGGTTTCGATGCACATCATCGCTTCCGGTGGTGTTAAGGATCTCTCGCACATTCAGGCACTGATGGATTTGAAGATCGATGGCGCCATCAGCGGTAAAGCATTGGTAAGCGGACACTTGAATTTGGAAACGGCGCTGAAGCTCTTGGGACAGCATCATATGATATAAAATATCTATCACCATACGGCAGGGAAAGGAGGAAAAGCTATGCATACCAAACGTATCATCCCCTGCCTAGATGTCAAGGACGGCAAGGTCGTGAAGGGCGTCCATTTTGCATCCTTGCAGGATGTGGGTGATCCCGTTGCGCTGGCAAAGCGTTATTATGAGCAGGGTGCGGATGAGCTTGTATTTCTCGATATCAGTGCGACACAGGAAGGCAGAGATACACTGCAACAAGTGGTGGAGCAGGTGGCGTCCCAGTTGTTCATCCCCTTTACCGTAGGGGGAGGAATCCGCACCTTAGCCGATATCAAACGCATCCTGCGAGCCGGTGCTGATAAGGTATCGCTCAATTCTGCGGCGGTAAAAGATCCGCAGCTGATCCAAAAAGGCGCGGAAATGTTTGGATCTCAATGCATCGTTGTGGCCATTGATGCCAAGCAAAGAAAGAGCAAGGATGGCTGGAATGTGGTAATCCATGGCGGGCAGATAGATACCGGAATCGATGTGCTGGATTGGATCAAAACGATCCGGGCATTGGGTGCGGGTGAGATCTTATTAACCAGCATGGATGCTGATGGCACCAAGCAGGGGTTTGATCTTCCCTTATACAAGGCAGTCAATGAAATTGTCGATATTCCTGTGATCGCTTCCGGCGGCGCCGGAGCCTTGGCACATTTCTATGATGTGTTTGCGAAAGCCAATGTCGATGCTGCGCTAGCGGCTTCCCTGTTTCACTATGAAGAAATCGGGCTGGATGAATGTAAGCACTATCTGCAAGAACGCCATATTCCCATGCGCATCCTATCCAATGTCATGAGGGAAGAAGCTATCCTATCGCATATTGATTTTGACAAGCAAAACGGTCTGGTTCCCGCCATTGTACAGGATGTGCATACCAAGCAGGTATTGATGCTAGCCTATATGTCCAAAGAGTCGCTGCATATCACACTGACCCAAGGCTATGCCTGTTATTACAGCCGCTCCCGTAATGCGCTTTGGCTAAAGGGAGAGACGAGTTCTCATGTACAAAGAATCGTAGAAGTGCGCTGCGATTGCGATCATGACACTTTATTACTGCTGGTCGAGCAAAGCGGCGCTGCCTGTCATACCGGCGCCACCAGCTGTTTCTATCATCTGTTAAAAAAACAATAGGATATCGATCGCTATACAATGCATCTTACAGCAATCAAAACAGGCATGCCAACGACTTGCCGATCTGCCCTCCCGCCACTACATCGGAAATAAACAAAAGGAGACATCATTCATGGAAGCATTCACACAGTTATATGAAACCATCTGTACACGTAAGAAAAACAGCGAAGAAGGAAGCTACACTGCTTATCTCTTTGATCAAGGCTTGGAGAAAATTTGTAAGAAGGTAGGAGAAGAAAGCGGCGAAGTGATCATCGCCGCCATGAAAAACGATACGCAGGAGCTAATCAATGAAATCTGTGATGAGATCTATCATCTGTTTGTCTTAATGGCACAATGTGATATTTCCCTTTCAGAGATTGAAACAGAGCTTGCGAAACGCTCTCAAAAAACAAACAACCGCAAGCCGGAACGAAAAAAAATTGAGCAATATTAGCCCAAAGAAAGGAGATCCTATGAAAACAGAGCTACGACAGCTGTCCATCACGGATGGGAAGGAAGTATATGAATTATTACAACAGATTCCCGCACAGGAATGTGGTTATTCCAACAGCGCGCATGGCTTAAGCTATGAACAATTTCAGGCATGGCTCATTGAGAAAAACGATTATGCGCACGGTCTGCATATGGCCGATTGGATGGTACCCTCCAGCGAATATTGGTTTCTTGTGGATGGGGTCTACGTCGGCAATATTCGTTTGCGCCATAATTTAACCCCCGCATTACGAAGCAGCAGTGGTCATATCGGCTATGCCATTGCCCCTGCCTATCGTAAAAAAGGCTATGCGAAACTGATGCTACAGGCGGTATTACAGGAGGCAAGAAAGCTGTCCTTAAACGAAGTGATGCTCAGTGCTGACAAGGATAATATCGCCTCCCGCAAAACCATAGAGGCCTGCGGCGGTCAACTGGAAAAGGAAAGCGATCACAACGTGATTTATTGGATCAAGCTGTAATGCTTGATTTTTTTTGCGCCTGATTGCCTTTCTTTTCCTATTATGTCTGTTTATCGATGGGCGGCTCTCATCCGTTTCTTTGCGCGAAGCGCTCCTACATCCTGCGTGTTTGGATTCGCTTCTTTATTTCAGCAGCATCATCGTACTGATCGGAAAAGTGATACTGATGGTCGTTCCTGCGCCTTCTAATGAGGTTGCCTTCAGATCAAGATAGAGCTTATCGCACAATAACTTGCACAAATACAACCCCATACCGGTTGCCTTTTCGTTTTTCCTTCCATTTTTTCCTGTAAAGCCCTTATCAAAGATCCTCGGCAAATCACTTAACGAAATCCCCATACCGTGATCTTCAATCATCAATATGACACTTTCCTTATGCTTAGTGGTGGCAATACGAATCAATCCCTCATCCTCACTGTATTTTAAGGCATTGGAAATGATCTGGTTCAAGATAAATTCCAACCATTTCGCATCGCTGTATACTACCTCCTCCAAGCCTTCCCGCTCCAGTTTAATCCTACGATAGATAAACTGCTTGGAATGCTTGCGAATCACCTTATTCACCGTCGGCTCCAAGGGCATTTCTTTGATGAGATAATCCTTTTCCAAGGTAGTAGAACGCGCATAAAACAGCGCCTGTTCCACAAAATCCTCTACCTTTTCTACTTCCTCGCTGAGACTTTGCGTCAATTCATTCTCATGGTTGCTCATCATCAGCTTGACGGCAGCCAACGGTGTTTTGATCTCATGGACCCACATCTCAATATAGTTGCGGTAATCTTCCTCCCGCTTACGATAATCGTTGACCTGTTCCAACATGCTTTTATCCAGCTCCTGCATGACATCATACAGGACTGCACCATCCAAAAACTGCGGCTCCTCAATGATCTCACTGACTAGATATTTCTGATCCAAGCCATCCATGATATCATAAATATCATGATAAAAGGTCCTTCTGCGCATATACTCTACGATCCATATCAGCGCCATCTCTCCCCAAAACAAAATCGCAATGATCACGATGATCTCCAACTTACAGCTCACCGCGCTTAAAAATAACAGGATGATCCCCCATATGATCGCTGCCGATAAGAGCAAATAAGCCTTGTCCTTGAGATAACGACTAATCCTCATAGATAATATACCCCATTCCCCGCTTTGTCTGAATCAGATCATCCAGACGGATATATTCCAGCTTTTTCCGTAAACGATTGATATTTACCGTCAACGTATTATCATCGACAAACAGCTCGCAATCCCACATGTGCTTCATCAGTTCCTCACGGGAAACGATGCTGTTTTTATTTTGAAACAGACAATGCATGATCCGCAGCTCATTTTTAGTCAGATCGATGCTCTCCCCATGATAGGAAAGGGTACTTTTCCCAATATCCAAGGTGATGTCATGAATCGTCAGCTGATTGGCAAAGCTGCTTTCGTAGGTGCGATGCAAGATGCGGGCAATGCGTGCCAAGAGGATCTGTAAGTTATAAGGTTTGGTAATAAAATCATCCGCTCCCAGATTCATGGAGATCAGCTCATCCATATCAGAGTCTCTGCTCGTGACAATGATGATCGGAAGCTCCTTGTTTTCTTTGCGCACCTCCCGACAGATATAATATCCATCATAAATTGGCAGATTCAGGTCCAGCAGTAACAGATCAGGCTTTTGGGTTCTGATCTGATCCAGCACATGCTCAAAGTCATCCGTGCCCATACAAACATATCCGTTCTTATGTAAGAAATCACATAACTCATTTCTGATTTTTTCATGATCTTCAATTACCATAATACGATACATAAAAGTCCCTCTCCTTCTGTTTTGTCGCTGTTTTTCTTTGCCTTAATTTCCCGCGCGCTCATTCCTGTGTTCAAAGCCAGCCATCTTTCTTTGTATCATAAGCCAAAGATATCATGAAGGCTGATACCATATGTATTTATTATACTAAAAACATAGGGAAATGAACAGATGCTTTTGTGATGTTTTCCCGATATGGGGATGTTGGAGTGATGCGTTAGATAAGCGATAGATGCGGTGCCCATGAGATATGCCTG
>CANPNQ010000126.1 GCA_947575425.1 uncultured Erysipelotrichaceae bacterium | reverse complement strand
GATCATCGGACGGGTGACATTTCTGCCAAGCTCCAGTTCAAAGGCCCGCAATACCGTATCATTGAGGAAGGTGCCGCCCTGTACGACGATCTGTTCCCCGATATCCTCGGGACGCTTGGCCCGAATGACCTTATATAACGCATTTTTTACGACACTGATACTCAAGCCTGCCGAAATATCCTCCATCGGCGCACCGTTTTTCTGTGCCTGCTTTACGCTGGAATTCATAAAGACAGTACAGCGGGTACCCAGATCCACCGGATGATTGCCAGCCAATCCCATCTGGGAAAATTCCTCAACGCTGTACTCCATGCTTTTCGCAAATGTCTCCACAAAGGAGCCACAGCCCGAAGAACAGGCTTCATTTAAGATGATATCGTCAATGGAATGATCCTTGATGCGAAAACACTTCATATCCTGTCCGCCGATATCGATGATAAAATCCACATTGGGATTGAAATGCCTCGCAGCGCGATAATGCGCCATCGTCTCCACCATACCGATATCCAAATGAAAGGCAGCTTTCATCAATTTCTCGCCATAACCGGTCACTGCGCTGGAGGCGATCTGAATGCGATCCTCACACAGCGCATAGATATGCGTGAGCTCCTGTAAGATCACATCGACGGGATTACCTTGATTGTTCGCATAGCTTTCATATAAAATACGTGACGCCTCATCGATCAGCACCAGCTTGGTCGTGGTACTTCCGCAATCAATGCCCAAATAGCTCTTTCCCCGATAGGTGTGGATGTCACTGCGTGGGACATCGGCGCTTTTGTGGCGCTGTTTGAATTCCAAATATTGCGCATCGTTTTCAAATAAGGGCGCCAAGCCCTGATAACGCATCCGCTTATGCAGCACCGTTTCCATGCGCGCATGAAGCGTCTCATAGCTCATGGGGGGCATTTGTTCTCCATATAATGCGGCGCCGAGTGCGACAAAATAAGGGGCGAGCTTGGGGAAGACGCCCTGTTCTTCCTTCAGCTTCAATGTTTCCATAAAGCGCTGCCGCAGCCCCTTGAGAAAGGAAAGCGGTCCGCCGAGAAACAATACATTGCCTTCGATGCTTCTTCCCTGTGCCAAACCGGCGATTGTCTGATCCACCACAGCCTGAAAGATACTCGCACATAGATCGCTTTTTTTCACCCCCTGATTGATCAGCGGCTGAATATCGCTTTTCGCAAATACACCGCAGCGGGAAGCGATCGGGTACAGTTTTTCATATTGCAGGCTCAATGCATCCATTTCTGCCAACTCCAGATGCAGCAGGGATGCCATCTGATCGATAAAGGCACCGGTTCCACCGGCACAGGTGGAGTTCATTCGCTCCTCTAAGGCGCCCTTTAAGAAAATGATCTTGGCATCTTCACCGCCCAATTCAATCACAATATCACTTTTGGGATAATAGCGCTTGACGGCGCCTGCGCTCGCAAATACCTCTTGGACAAAGGGGAAATCACCATCCTTGGCGATCCCCATTCCGGCACTGCCGCTCATCGCAAAATGCAGCTTTTTTCCTTCCAATAAAGGCTTGCATTCCTCCAGTTTCGCAAATGCCATCTCTCTGACTCTGGAGCGATGACGCTCATAGCTTTGGTAGACCACATGATTTTGTTCATCCAGTATAAATAGCTTTAAGGTGGTGCTTCCCACATCCATACCGATCTTCAAGCTCATACACTTCCTCCTTTCTCACTCATAAGAGAATGAGTGATCATGGTATAAAACATATCCGATATCTGATCAATCTCATCCGGATGATGATAAAAGATCGCATTGAAACAGACGATCGCACAGAGCTCCATTATCATGGTAAAGCGTTTGAATGCCTCTGAAATATCCTCTTTTGGCATCTGAAAAGAAACGACAAAATCATGAAAATAGGGAATCTGCTGTTCCATATGAGATAAGGTGAGCATCGGCTTCTTCTCTAATAGGAAGGCATGATGCATCAGCTTCAATACATGAGGATTATTTTTGAAAAATGCGATCGCATGCTTGATAAAGGAACAGGACCATGCGATCCCATGCTGCTCATGATCTGTTTTTGCGTGTAAGATCAGGGCTTTCAGCAAGGTGATCAGCATTTTCTCCATCACCTCATGGATGAGTGTGGATTTATCTTTATAGTACACATAAAAGGTTCCCTTTGCCAAATGAGCATCCTTGACAATATCGTTGATGCTTGTCTCCACAATCCCTTTTTCCATAAACAGCCGGATGGCACTGGTCTCCAATCGCTGTTTTTTTTCGATTTGATACGGTTTCATAGGACACCTCTTTTTACAGCTCCGACGCGGATAGGCGAAGGTTGTGCTTATGCCTGTGGATCTGTGCCTTGTTTTCCTCTTTGTAGGATTACCAAGATATAGTGTAACACTTTTTTTGACCGTCGGTCAATAGAGATGCTCACGGTTTTGTAAAGGTAGCGATATCGCTATTTGTCCTCATGGTAATGGGGGGATGGATCAAATCAATGTAAAATGGGATGATGGAAGCCCAATCATGCTCGCTGCTGACAAGAGGAAGATTGGGGGTGAATCGATGATGATAAGAAAACCAAATGAAATCAGAAAAAACACTTTACAGCGTAACAATGTTATGTTAACATAATGTATAACGTAACAATGTTTTATTACATAAAACAAGGATGTGCATATGTGCGGTTGGGTGCTTTCTATCGATCGTTTGATACAGTGCATATCGATAAGGAGGGATTTCGTGGAGGAAGAACTATCCAAGAAGGAGCTGTTAAGGCTGACCGGTATATCTTATGGACAGCTGTATCGCTGGAAACGGGAAAAGCTGATCCCCGAAGAGTGGTTTCATAAGCGTGCCTCTATTACGGGACAGGAGACCTTTTTTCCTAAGACAGCGATTTTAAATCGGGTGGCGCGGATTTTGGAGCTTAAGGATCGCTATTCATTGGAGGAGTTGGCAGAGATGTTTTCTCCGGAATTGAGCGACCATCTGTTTCAGGAGGAGGATTTGGAACAGTTTCAGGAGATTACGACGGATGTGGCAGCGAAATGTATGGATGTGAGTGAAAAGGATGTATTCAGCTTCCGCGAGATCGTTTTGATGTGCGTATTATCACAGGCGAGCATCGCTTTGAAGCTGAATGAGGCACAGTGTGATTCTCTGATTCATCAGCTGATGGGCAAGCAAAAAGAGATGTCCGTTTGGAAGTATACCGTTGCGATGCTTCGCCTCATGGAGGAATATTTGTTATGTGTGTATGAGAGCGCCCATCCTCCCGTATGGGATGATCGGCTGGTGCTTGTTTATGAGGCAGATCTCGCTGAGGTTGCCAATCAGTTGAAGGTGAAATATCATGACACATTTCATTTTCATATGAAAGGAGTGGATTCATGAGAACAAGGATATCGGGATTGTCATTGGGGAATCAGGTATTGGGAGAACAAAGGGTAGCGCATGCGGAATTGGAAAAGGTGCGTGTCATTGGAGTGTTGCATGCGCAGGATTGTCGCTATAAAGAGCTAAAGGTCCTCGGCGAGGCAGTTTGTGAGAGCTGTCAGATAGATGTAGTGTCGGTGAATGGAACGATGCGGGGAGAGGACTGTCATGTCAAAAAAATGGTTCTATTGGGAGAAGGGGAATTTTATCGCAGTGAATTGGAGTATATTCGTGTTTTGGGCAGATTGTGCGGGTCCGATATCTCTGCCGCGCATGTCTGTGTCGGATCGCGTTTCATGTTTTCGATGCATGGAAGAAATCGCAAGCAGCTGTTGGCAAAGGGCTTACAGGGAGAACTCTTGGAAAACCTAATGCCCTTACAGCTGAGTGATCAACGCTTTGAAACGATTGTCAATGAGGAAGCACTGGTTTGTGATGGAGAAGTGGAATGCCGCAGCTTTTTTACCTTTCATGATACAAGGATTCACGAGCTGAATACGGATTTTTGTTATATAGAACCGTTTCATCGCATTGGGATTAAGGAGCTGCACGCATCTCTGGTGATCATTGATCCCGGCTTTGATCCTGCATGGATGAAGGATATTACGCTCACATATCCGTTAAAGAAACGAAGCCGCAATCAGAAGCATGCTCATGTGCGGATTGACTGTATCGAGGCAGATGAGGTAGTGGTGGATTATGCTCATATTGCATTGATCCGTGGGGATCGCATCACGATCGGACCACATGCGAGCATCGATCAGATCGAATATCGGGTCAGCTGTGAGATTCATGAGCAGGCAGTTGTGAAAAACGTAGTCAAGGTGTGAAAGGAGAAGCGTCATGAGAAATGAGATCAGGGAAACAAGAATTGAAGGAATTGGTACACTACCGCAGGGAACCTATGAAACGATATTGGTAGAGGGCATTGGCAAGGGCAATGGCGATCTAACGTTTGACGCCATGTATGTAGAGGGAAAGTTTCAGGGCTTGGGACGATTAGAGGGAAGATTATTAACGGTGGATGGCATCGTTACCGGAAACAAACGGGTGAAAGTCAAGGAATTATGTGTCAACGGTTATTTACAGATCAAAGGGGAGAGTATTTATGCCGATCGCATTGAGGTAAATGGGATCTTGAAATGCCCTCGTGAGGTAAGTGCCGATGATATTGAGGTGGATGGTTATATCGAAACCCAGCTGTTGTGCGGCGATC
>CANPNQ010000125.1 GCA_947575425.1 uncultured Erysipelotrichaceae bacterium | reverse complement strand
GGATCTTATCACACAATGTCAGAAATGAAACAAGTAGTATTTCTCTATGGAAATACTACTTGAACAAAATAAGATCTATTTCTGTTTTTGTTGAAAGAAGGGCATATGCTTCACATGCGGGAGAAGTGCGCTATATAGAAAGGAAGCGATAATAATGGAGGTAATCGCATTGATCAGCGTGGAAACAGAGGACCATGCGGCAAGGATCTTCGCAGCCTCATAATTGACGCCGAGAATATAATTCTTATAGAGGAAGCCGACCAAGGGATCGGCAATGACATTGAATGCCATACCTGCAAGCGAGGCAAGAAAAGTCCATTTGATCACATAAGTGCGTTCCTCACCGTGTTCTTTGATGTGAGCGACGCGATGTGCAACTAAACCGACGATGATACCGATCATCAGTTTTAACACAATGGTTTTGGGAGCACTGGTAATATATAGCGGATCCATGATATCTGCCAGACCCATACCGATTGCCCCGGCAATACCACCCTGTACGCCCCCCAATAATAATGCTGCCAGCACGCAGAAGGTGTTGCCAAAGTGAATGGCAGTGCTTCCTGCCGGAGTGGTGATGTTAATCTTCAAAAACATAAAACCGATATAGCACAGCGCACTTAGCAATGCGGTTGCGCATATCCGTGAAATCATCGCTTTGTTTTTCATATTGTTCCCTCTCTTTTCTTCGACTCTTATTCTATCAATAACTGTGCATGAAATAAATGCACAGAAATGCAAAATATTTCATGTACAGTTTAAGGGAATTATGCTATACTTTCCCATAGACAGGTGGATCACGGATGATATTTTCATCGCTTCTTAACGCTGTGATATCCCATATGAGCATAACCGATAGAATGCATATGGAGCATAAGCGCATGATTGCTGCATAAGCAGTCATGAAAAAATGATGAGAGAGGAAGAAAACAATGAAAATTACAGCATTGCCACTGACAGCGAAACAAGGCAAAAAGAAATACTATATGTGTCTGTATGAAGGAATACGCAATGCAGTATTGGCGGGGCATATGAAGCGAGGCGATCAACTGCCATCCATACGTCAGGCGGCAAAGCAGTTATCATTAAGCAGAACAACGATAGAAAGTGCTTATCAGCGTTTGTGTATGGAGGGCTTGATCATCGCCTCTGCACAGCGTGGCTATTTTGTGGATGTCGATGAACAGCAGGTACAGATGCGGAAAGCGATCATAGCCGCAAATACACCGCCGCAAACAAAAGAAACTTACAAGGATTTGCGCTCTTCCTCAATGGATGCCACAATGTTTGATGATGCGCTGTGGCTTCATTATTTAAAGGATGTGCTGGCGCAGAAACAATGGATCATGTCCTATGGTGATCCACAGGGAGAATTGCGTTTGCGCAAGGCGCTGTTACAGTATTCCTATGCGATGCGCGGCGTCTTATGCAAGGAGGATCAGATTGTGGTCGGCGCCAATTTCCAGTCGCTGCTGTATCTGATCTGTTCTTTATATGAAGGAAAGCGCAGCGTCGGCATGGAGAGAGGGGGCTTTGTACAGGGAGAACAGGTGTTTCGCGACTGTGGGTTCACCATTGCCTATTTGGACTATGATGAACAGGGAATCACGCGGCGCTCTTTACAAGAACAGCCGATCGGTATTCTCTATATCAATACTGCCTCCTGCGGCACAAGGAAACAAGCATTGTCCGCCAAACGCAGAGATGAACTGCTTGCTTATGCGCGGGAACATGAGGTGCTGCTTTTGGAAGATGATCACAATGGTGAATTGCGCTATCAAAGCCGACTGCATCCGGCCATACAAGGCTTTGATATGGGAAAACAGGTGATCTATATGCGTTCTTTTTCCAAATTACTGCTTCCATCTGTGCGAATGAGCTTTATGGTGTTAAATGAGAAGTTGCATCATACCTATCAGCAGCGGAAACAGAATTATCACCCCAGCAGCTCTAAAATAGAACAGTTGGCCTTTGCGAATTATCTGAGCGATGGGCATATGGAAAAAAAAATATACCGTATGCGCAGACGCTATGAAGAAAAAAGTACCGCCCTGATGCAATTATGGAAGGAGCGTTTGCCAAAAGAAACCATCGTGCTGGATGAAAGTGCGCTTCAGCTGTTGTTTTATCCCAAGCGAGATCCCGATTGTTATGTGCGTAGTGCCGAGGCGGTCGATATTCTCATTCAACGACAAAGGGATGCATCGATTGCTTTATCTTTTGCGGCACATACGAAGGAGGAAATCATGGCGATTATGAATGAATTGATAGATGTATGGCAAAAGGATCAGTTGGTATAAAAAGTGCCAAGTCCATGGTGAGAATCACATGGAAGCATAGATGTTTTATGAGGCAATGTTTGGAATATAAAAAATTAGGGATGAGGATCATTGGAAAATGATTTTATCATTTATTTATCATATGGACTTTCCTTGTGTCAAGGAAAAAGGATTTTCATTCCTTGAATAATGTCGTACACTTAAAGTAATATAGAAAAGGAAGGGAAAGGAGGCGTGTTATGGATTCCAATGCACGCAGAAAAGCGATTTTAGATGTTATTCGTCAAAGTGATCAGCCACTTTCCGCAAGTAAATTGGCAAAGCAGTTTCAAGTATCGAGACAGCTGATCGTCGGCGATGTTGCACTGCTTCGGGCGCAGGGAATGGAGATCATTGCGACTCCTCGCGGTTATGTGAGCCATCAGGATGTGCAAATGAGCGCTATCACAAGAAAGATTGCGGTGGAGCATCGCCCGGAGGATTTAGAAACAGAGATCTATACGATTGTGGATCTTGGCGGAGCCTTAATCGATGTGATCATTGATCATCCTCTTTATGGGGAGCTTTGCGGTGCGTTACATATCTATTCCCGTTATGATGCCGACCAGTTTTTTCAGAAGGTGAAAGAAAAACATGCGAAGCCGTTATCTGATCTGACCGATGGGATTCATCTTCATACGATTCAGGCGCGTGATGAAGAAAGTTTTGCGCGTATTTTGGAGGCATTGCGCAAGGCTGGTCTCTTATATGAAAAGAATACATAGCAAGATGATATAGGAAAAAGTCTCATACGACGTGGTGAGATGGGCAAAGATATCAAGTTTTGGACCAATGCGCAGGATGCTTTCCTTTTTCTGCTCATTGTTTTCATTGTCCTTTTTCTTTCATAGCGCTGATCATAGATGTTTGAATGATTATGGGCACTTGTAATGTAAGGATAAAAGTTTTGATAGGTCGAAAGATCATAGCTCTTGCGATTGACTTTTTCTTTTTCTTCTTTTATAATTGTCGCGATATGTGTCATGACATATGAAAAGATCATATGCATGATCTTAAAGGAAAAGAGGAAATGAAAATGAAGCGAAATCAAAAAATTCATACAATGGCGTTGGCGGCATTGTTAATTGCGGTGGGAGTAGTCATACCGGCGGTGATGCCGATTAAGGTAGTCATACCGCCTGCTAGTTTTACTTTGGCATCTCATGTGGCAATTATGTTAGCGATGTTTGTTTCTCCCTTTGTGGCGATTATAGTGGCACTTGGGACAGCACTTGGTTTTTTGCTGGGAGGCTTTCCTCTTGCGGTGGTGCTTCGGGCTGTGTCTCATGTGGTTTGGGCAGGACTTGGCGCATGGTATTTGAAGCAGCATCCCACTTTGTTTACCGGTCTTAAAAAAAGTATTTTATTTATTGCGGCGATTGCTTTGCTACATGCGATATGTGAGGTATTGATTATCCTGCCGCTATATTTCGGACATGCATTGCCGGAAGCCAATTATACACAGGGCTTTATGTACTCGATCTTTCTGCTGGTTGGTGTGGGTACTGTGGTTCATTCCAGTGTGGATTTTGCATTATCTCTGGCAGTATGGAAAGTGTTGGTGCGATCGGGAAGCGTTAGATCTATATCTCATGTGAAGGATGTTGCTTTTCGCGCATAAGCAATCAAATGCTTTGCTTGCCGAGTTAGGAAGAAACAAAGAATCCTATAGGAAGCACATGGCTCATAATGAAAAAAGCGATCAAGTCCGGTCGCTTTTTGATACAAACAGCTTTGGATCTACATGGTTTCGCTCTTCCTCGTGGGAGGAAAGAGGGGTCTGTGCGGGTCCTTTTATGATATTGCCTGTATAGGAAAAACGGGAACCGTGACAGGGACAATCCCATGTATGATCCATCTCATTGAACGTGCAGATACAGCCCATATGAGGACAGCGGATATCCACAATATATATTTCTTCATTTTCATCACAATACATGCCATAAGGCTGACCATGAAAAGAAACGCATTTTCCTTCCAATGGGGCACAAGGCTCTTCCGCAAAATCAGGAAACTGGCTTTTGAGAAAGCGCATGGCTGTGGAAAGGTTCATGCGGAAGCATTTACCTTGTAAAAGCGGAGCGATGCGGGAGGGACGAAACAGGGATGCATAGCGGTTCTCCTGTTTTAAAATCTGCGAACAAAGGATCTTTGCGGCCACATTGGCATTGGTATTGCCCCATTTGCCATATCCGCAGGCTATGAGAAAATTAGGATAGCGATCGGAGAGAGATCCGATCAGCGGCATATGATCATAAGAGATGAGATCCTGAGTGTCCCAGACAGCTTCACTCGCTTCGCATTTCCATGTTTCATATACATGAGACAG
>CANPNQ010000124.1 GCA_947575425.1 uncultured Erysipelotrichaceae bacterium | reverse complement strand
CCGGAACACAACGCAAAGGATCCTTTCCCTTATGATACTATGCGCTTTGATGAGGATGAACCTGATACCAGAAGAGATCCTATGGATGATCCTGACACTGAGATTAAGGGGAACTTCTATCCGGGCGATAACATGGGCGGCGCTCTTACAGGAGATTCTACCAATATGATGATGTATTTTGGTATGGCATGTATATCGGCAGGGTTGATCTTATTGATCGTATTTAAAAAGAAAACAAAAAAGATAAACTAGCGGAAAGATACATTGCGAATGCATAACGCAAGTAGGAGAAAAGGAGATCACAGCCGCACGGTCTCCTTTTTCTCTGCTTAATGGAAATTCCCGTTCTTTCTCTTTCTTCCATATAGCGAAATCATCTCGTTTCGTGTATACTATTAGAAAAAGAAATGGATGTGAAGCGATGCGTGTTTTATTACAAAGAGTGCGCCATGCGAGTGTTACAATCGATGGGATGATACACGGAAAGATCGATCAAGGCTTTTTGGTGTTGGTTGGGATTACCCATGAGGATGATGCATCGATCGTAGAAAAGCTGGCAAAGAAAACCGCGGAACTGCGAGTATTCGAGGATGAAAGCGGTAAGATGAATTTGAGCTTAGCGGATATTCAAGGAAAGATCCTGTCCATTTCCCAATTCACGCTGTATGCGGATTGTAAAAAAGGGAGGCGTCCGGGGTTTGAGAAAGCCGCAAAGCCGATACAGGCAGAGCCTTTATATAATTATTACAATGAATGTCTGCGTTCCTATGGCATCTCAGTGGAAACAGGCATATTCGGAGCAGATATGAAGGTAGAACTGTTAAATGACGGACCGGTGACGATCTTATTTGACAGTGCAGAATGGTAGGAGGAAACAAGATGGCAGAAATCGTATATGGAAGTGAGATTGCGGCGAATATCAAGGCAGATCTAAAACAGCGCTTGGATCATTTGAAAGCAGAGGGAAAGCGATTGCCTCACTTGGTAGTGATTCTAGTCGGAAACAATCCGGCAAGTATGTCCTATGTGCGTGGAAAAGAGAAGGCATGTGAGGCAATCGGCATGGAGAATGAACTGGTAATGCTGGAGGAGAATACCTCACAGAAGGAACTGCTTGCCCTCATACAACAATACAATCATGATCCTATGGTGGATGGCATTTTGGTTCAACTGCCCTTACCGAAGCATATCGATGAAAATGAGGTATTGTATGCGATATCACCGTCAAAGGATGTCGATGGCTTTCATCCGTATAATATAGGAAGAATGATGATGGGACAGCCATGCTATTTGCCTTGTACCCCGAAGGGGATCATGGCGGTATTGGCAAGGATCGGCGAGGTGGATCTGAGTGGGAAGCGAGCTGTGGTGATCGGCCGCTCCAATATTGTCGGAAAGCCGATAGCGCAATTATTGTTACAGGCAAATGCGACAGTGACAATTACCCATTCCAAAACAAAAGAGATTCAGGCAATCACAAAGGAAGCGGATATTTTGATCGTTGCGATTGGAAAACCACGCTATGTTGGCGCAGATTGGATCAAGCCGGGTGCCATCGTGATTGACGTCGGTGTAAATCGGGATGAAAATAATAAGCTGTGCGGAGATGTGGATTTCGAAGCGGTAAAGGAAATCGCCTCCTATCTCACTCCCGTGCCGAAAGGGATCGGACCGATGACCATTGCGATGCTGTTAAGCAACACCTATGATGCTTACATCGAGCATACCAGATAATCAGGATTGCATAAGCAAAAGAGGAGGATTTCCATGGTTGATAAAGAATATGGAATGAATGATATTGTAGAAATGAAAAAGGAACATCCCTGTCACAAATCCAAGCATTGGCGCGTGATCCGCATGGGTGCGGATATACGAATCAAATGCCTTGGCTGTGGCACCAGCGTCCTCTTTCCCCGTGTTGAGTTTGAAAAGAAGCTGAAGCGTGTGATTGAGCATGCGCCAAAGGAAAAAGAAGCATAGGTCGTAGATCAAGCGAATAGCATCAGATGAAACAAACCCACAAAGGATCCATATCTTGATACAAGCAGTGGATCTTTTTTACTGATTCCTCTATTCTCTCAAAAGCGGATCAGGCAGCTGATCCTCACGATTCCCAGTTTCTTTGACACCTGTCACCATCCTCTACATATCCTGATAAAGTTTCTTCCTCATTCCCTTGCGAAACGATTGACAAAGGCAATTTTAAGAATTATAATGAGAATTGCTCTCAAGATAGAAGGTGTGAAATGATACGCAAGCAATCCAAGCATCGTGATCTTATCGCAGCCTACATGAACAGGATCACAACCCATGTCAGTGCAGAACAGGTGTACCGTGGTCTGAAGGAAAGCGGCAATCAAATCTCTCTGGCAACGGTATATCGCAATCTTGATATTTTGACAGAAACGCATAAAATCAAGAAGCTTGCCCATCCTGTAAGTGGATATGTGTATGATAAGACTTGCGAGCCACACTATCATTACCATTGTGTGAAATGTGATCAGTTGTATGATCTTCCTTATCCGTATATGGAATCCCTCAATACGAATATGGAAGCAGAAACGGGATTATCCATACAATCGCACAGTATTATCTTTGAGGGGATCTGTGAGGCCTGTAAGCAGGAATCATAGATCGGTATTACCGGGTGTCTTTGGGTAGAAACAGACACGATACATACAAGGAGGTAAAGGAAAATGGAACTAAAAGGAAGCAAGACGGAACAGAATTTGATGGCAGCATTTGCCGGTGAATCACAGGCGAGAAACAAGTACACGTATTATGCACAAAAAGCGCGTGAGGAAGGTATGGAGCAAATCGCGGATATCTTCGAGGAAACAGCACGCAATGAGCAGGAGCATGCAAAGCTGTGGTTTAAGGCACTGCATGGCGGTGAAGTCGCAGGTACGGCAACCAATTTGGCTGATGCGGCAGCCGGTGAGAATTTTGAGTGGACTGATATGTACAAGGGATTCGCGGAAACCGCAAAAGAGGAAGGCTTTCAAAAGATCGCTTTCCAGATGGAACAGGTAGCCAAGATCGAAAAGGCTCATGAGGAGCGCTATTTGGCATTATTGGAAAATGTAAAAAATGGCAAGGTGTTTGAAAAGACAGAGACAACCGTATGGGTATGCGATATTTGCGGATATCGTCATGAAGGCAATGTGGCTCCGGGTGCTTGTCCGGTTTGCGGATATAGTCGTGCGCATTTTGCACAAGAGGCAAAGAACTACTAATTGTTTCCCCTATGTGGCGGTAGCTTTTGAATGGATGAGATGCGTTTGTTCGCTTATGGAGATAGGCAGGCGCATCTTTTTTTCTGATGCATCGGTTAATCGCCTTGGTTCTTGCTTGCTTATTCTGCCAACGAAACAATAAAGCACAAAGATAGCATTGGTGATATCGCAGCCAATGGAATGCAGGCAGCTATTTGCGCATTGCGATGGATTCACAATATTTGGTACTGGACAAACCGCTGATACCTATTGTAATATATATTTAGAGGATTGCTTTTTAAATCACAGGAAAGAAATAAAAGAGGGATGTATCACGAGCGATGAAAAGGAATATGTGCAAAAGGCACAGAGCGGAGACGAAGAAGGGTTTCGCAGGCTTTACGACGCCTATTATCAAAAAGCCTATTATATCGCATTAAAAATCAGCAACTTCTGTGAGGCGGATGCACAGGATATTGTTCAAGATACGTTTATGGAAATTCATCGTTCCATTAAGAATTTACAAAAGCCGGAGCATTTTAAGGCATGGATGATTCGTATTCTCATTTCAAAAAGCTCGCATAAGTTTAGGGATAACAGAGATATGTTCATTGAACCGCAAAAATTTTTGAAGATGGAAGGCTTTCGCGAACAGCGCAATTATATGCTGCCGCAGAATCAAATGAACAATGAAGAGGATAAAAAAGTTCTGATGAAGTTGGTAGATCAGTTAAAGCCGAAACAAAAAGAAGTTTTGATATTACAGTATTTTGAGCATATGTCGATGAAGGAGATCGCTGAGGTACTACATATTCCGGAGGGAACCGTAAAGACACGGATCATGTATGCCAAAAGAGAATTGAAAGAATTGGTTTGTGCATATGAAAAGAAGGAAGGGAGAAGGCTCTCCTTTCAGGCAGAAACGCTTTCGGCAGCGCTTACCACTGCGTTTGCCAAAGAGTTTGCGCAGATTTGCCGACCAAAGGTGAAGATCCTGCCCAAGCAAAGCTTTCAATCGAAGAATTGGCTGTATCATGCGGGAATTGTGGTTTGCTGTGCAACGATGATCGTTACCGGATTCGGGGCATTTCATGAGATGACGAAGGATGCGGTATCACAAACAAGCAATACTCCGTTTACGGAGGAAACAAAGCAGTTTAGAACGGTGCATTTCCAAGGGAAGGCGATCACCAACTGCCGAGATGCCTATTATACTTTGAAAGAGTGGGCGCAGAACCCGCAGCGTATGGCATTTAGAGCGCAAAGTGAGGCGCTGGAAATACAAGAGGTGTATGATGCTTTAAAAGAATATCAAGGGATCTATTATGATAAGCTGACGGATGATGCATGGGACAATGCTTACGAAAGAAAAATCAAATGACAGAGGTCGCAAGATCGCTGTCGTTTTATCTTTAAAGGGAAACATGGAAATATTTTACTATATAATATAAGGATTGCATG
>CANPNQ010000123.1 GCA_947575425.1 uncultured Erysipelotrichaceae bacterium | reverse complement strand
GTTACGACAAAGGAGCGATGCGCATGAGACAAGAGTTGCTTCGTGTGAAGGAGCCTAAAAAATACGACTTTATCATGATCACGATACTGGGATTTATGGCACTCACCAGCATCGTTGCGATATACAGTGCATTTGAACTGATTACCAATGAAAATCCTACGCTTTTATTGTTAAAGCAGATCATGTGGTATAGTTTCAGTTTTTTCATAATGGCAATGATCATGTATCTGGGCAATGATACAATATTTTCTTTTGTCAAGGTTGCTTATTGGGTCTTGATGGGAGCGCTGTTATATTTGTTTATCAGCAAGCATATTGTGAGCCGCTTTTGGGGTTACGAGCATCACTTACCGTTGGTAATCACAATCAATGGCGCAACTTCATGGTTTCGTATTCCCGGGATCGGTTCCTTTCAGCCAAGTGAATTTATCAAAATTGTTTTGATTATGATCACTGCAAATGTGATTGAAGAGCATAACTCCAATAAAATCATTGATTCTTATGAAAGTGATATTCAATTATTTTGCAAGGTGCTTGGATGGGCAACCCCTCCGCTTATGCTGATTTTTCTTCAGCCGGATACCGGTGTCTGCCTGATCATCATAATCTCTTTGGCAGTCATGCTCATGTGTTCAGGAATCAAACGAACATGGATCTTCATTGGATTTGGTATCATTGGCGCTGCGCTATTCATCTTCTTTTATTTATATTTTTATAATAATGCACTGCTAATGCGATTGTTTGGCGGTGATAGTCTGTATAAATTAAATCGTATCAAGGGATGGCTGGATCCCGAATCCGATATTTTAAAAACCGGCAATCAGTTGTATACCGCACTCATGGCGCTAGGATCGGCAGGGATTCACGGGCACGGAATACAGGTAAACCTAGTCAATATTCCCGAAGCGCAAACCGATTTTATCTTTGCGGTCATCGGACAAAGCTTTGGTTTGATCGGTACGTTATCCGTCGTTGCCTTATGCTTATTTCTGGATCTGAAATTGCTTCGTATCGCTACTTTGAGCAAATCGACCCGCGATAAATATTACATCACCGGCGTATTTGGAATGCTGCTGTTCCAACAGGTACAAAATATCGGTATGATCATTGGTTTGTTGCCGATCACAGGCATTACCCTTCCCTTCATCTCTTATGGTGGATCTTCCCTATTATCCTATTTTATTGCCATCGGTATTGTAATGAATATCAGCGCCAAAGCAAAAAAATTATCAGATTACATATATGAATAACACTTATACATAAAAGCATTACTATGGAATCGCTTCTAGCAAGGAAAAAACAGCATATCTCAAAGAAATACACTGTTTTTCCTTCTTCTATTTCCTTTGGTAGTTAATCCATATATTTCTATGATATACTTTATATGACAGCATTTGCCTGTCCTTCTATATTATGATGCAATCAATGAAAAAGGAGGTCCTTTATGCCAACGGATCAAAGCCTGCAATGGACGTTCGATACAAAGGCCGCTATATATGAGTGTATACGACCCGGTTATGAAAAGGAACTATATCAGGATTTGTTTCAATATATTCCGATCGTTCCTTCCAGCAATGTCGTAGAAATAGGAATTGGTACCGGTCAAGCCACTAAGCCCTTTTTACAGACCGGCTGTCAGTTATGTGCCGTAGAATATGGTAAAGCGATGGCAAATCAATGTAAACAAAGATTCCGTGCTTATCCCAATTTCTCGGTGATCCATGCTCCTTTTGAAGAAACGATTTGGACGCAGAATACGTATGATCTTGTTTATTCTGCCACTGCCTTTCACTGGATCAAGGAAACAATCGGTTATCCAAAGGTATACGATATGTTAAAAGGCGGCGGCGTGTTTGCCCGTTTTGCCAATCATCCTTATGTGGAAAAGAAAAACAAGCCGCTTCATGATGCGATCCAAGCCTTATATCGCATCTATATGCCTGATTCCAAGGAGCCGTTAGAATACACAGAGGATGATGCAAGCGCTATCGCACAAATTGCCGCGCATTATGGCTTTACGGATATTGTTTATCATCTGTACCATCGCACCAGAACATTCAGCGCAAAGGAATACACTGCCTTGCTTTCTACCTATTCCGATCATATCGCAATAGAGGAAACAAGGCGTAACGAATTCTTTTCGCAAATAGAGGCAAGTATCGAAGCATATGGCGGGACGATTACAATCGAAGATACGATTGATCTGGAATTGGCAAGAAAACCGTAGCCATTTCTTATCTAGCTCTAAAAGGATTCTTTTTTTATGCACGCACAATATCACAACTGATAACATCACGAAACCACATGATATCCCATGTCATCATTTTCATAAACAGCGAAATCAAAAAAGGGCATTCTAGCTATACCCTTCCTTTTGTCGTTTTTCCAAATAGCTAATATAAATTTTTCAGCCGCCTTAAATAACTGTATTCCCGATAACGAGCAAAGCGCACACAGCGATCCGACATCGTACATTCAATGCGCTTCACATGCTCCAATGATGCGCTGAGATGATCAAAGCATAACACCGCCTTGGAGAAATCATCGCTTTCAAATACTACCTTGCGATCATCCTTTAATATATAAGGACTGCCCAAGGAGCGATGCTTACTATGTTGGATCGCGATAATCTCCGTCATTTGCATGACAGATAAACCGCTGTCGATCACCGCACCGCCCAAGCCGCGGCTATACGCAGTTGCCCCTGCCTGCGTACTCAAGCAAACACCGGACCCTCGACATGTTTCAAAAAACTCTCCATCCACAAACACATCCATTACCTGTGTTTGCTGTACACTTTCGATCCGCATCTCATTGAGTGCGTAATATTCCTGCTCATCTGCCTTGATATGCAGCAAATAGGAACAAAACTGCCTTGGCTTTTGATGCAATATATCAGAAATACACAATTCCAATTCTTCCTCTGTATAATCAGTAAAGAAGCCAAGCGTTCCGGTATGGATTGCCACAAATTGTACATGATCCAACTGTTCCAAATACTTATGTACCGCATAAAGCAAAGTACCGTCCCCTCCTACGCAGATCACCAAATCCGGCTGTTTCTTATCATACTTCCATTTAGCACTCATCAATGCTTTCTTGATTTTCTGTTCTATCAAAAAGGATTTTTCATTTTTTTTCGCTACAATAGAAAAATTCTTCATCGGATCACTTCCTTTTCCGCTTGATCTATTGTATTATATCATAGATGGTGATAAAACATGAGAATGAATATTGAGAAAGAATACAAAATTTTAGTAAACCAAAATCAATTTACAGAATTACTGAAAGAATTTCCGCAAGCAACGTTTCGCAAACAGGTTAATACCTATTACGATACGCTGCATTTAGATATTAGAAAGGTACGGGGAGCAATGCGGATTCGCGAGGTGGGCAATCGATTTTTGTTTACTTTAAAACTTCATGGAGATCAGGGTATGGAAGAATATGAAACCTATGTGAAAGAAAACAGCGTAGCAGCATTGAAAGCACCTGAGATCTGCGATCTCTTACATAAAATCTCAGTCACTGATCCTATCATGGAAATCACCCGTCTGACCACCTATCGGGCAATCATCGATACCGGCGATGCTGAATTATGCTTTGACTATAATGAATATGGCGGTCATGAGGATTTTGAGATCGAATATGAATATAAGCGCCCTCATGAGGGAAAGGCGATCTTTAATCAAATACTCCAAAAAGTCGGTCTAACCTATCATAAAAACTGCCCATCTAAAATCAAACGCGCCCTAGATACATTATGAAATATTTCATTTGTTTGTCGTTATTCTCTATGAATTTAAAGCTTTGGCTTTCTATTTTTATCAGCTATGCCATCCTCATCAATCTGCTTGCCTTTTTTCTGATGGCGTGGGATAAGCACAGAGCGATGCATCAGCAATGGCGAATTCGAGAACGAACGCTTTATGTCATTGCGCTGATTGGCGGCGCCTTTGGCATTTGGGTCGGCATTTACTTCTGTCGTCATAAAACAAAAAAGAAGCAATTTATTTTAAGCGTGTTTCCGATGCTTCTTTTTCAAATCGTGATTGTTGCAGTAACGCTGTTTTATGCCTTTTCCCTCATCTGATAGGGAATCCTAGCCAGCTGACAAAGATATTCCGCGTCCTTATTTCTTTCATCCATAAGGATGATTACTTCTGCTGTTGCGTGTATTCCCTTTAATTTCTCGCGATATAACTGCGCTTTGGCAATACAAAACAGCAGATTGCGTTTCCAATGCTTCAATGACATTACACAAGGGATGTAGAAGCAAATCTGTCCATTTTTCCAAGAGATAAAATCTTCTTTCCCTTGTGATAGGAAACTTCCTCTTTGCTCTTGAATCTGCTTATATGCAAACGCTTGAAGCTTTTTCAGCTCATAGGAAGTATAGAAATCTGCGTGAATTTTACTATGGATCGCCTGTATTGTCAAAATATCCCTATCCTGTCTTAGCAATTGATCGCCTTCCGCAATGTCGCTATTCCACATGTCGGTACCGATCTCCATTGCCTTTTCCAACAGTTGTACATCTAGCTCCACTCGCTCTTGATCTAAATAAATATAGCTTTCAATCTGTTTGGATATATGAATCGAAAATTCACTTAGATAGATCGGTGCCTGAAAAAAGATCACCCGTTCCAATAACAGACAGTGGATCTGCTTGGGCAGCTCA
>CANPNQ010000122.1 GCA_947575425.1 uncultured Erysipelotrichaceae bacterium | reverse complement strand
TGCCAAGGAAATGCTTCAGGACTTGCAAAACTGCTTATCAGCAGAATATGCGAATGTGGAAAAACTGGAGTTTGATGAAGTGGAAAGCATGCCAACTGTGGTGATTGAGGAAGAAAAGCGCAAAGAGAAGCGCATGGCGCAGAAAAATGCAGTCGTAGAGGAAATTGAGGATGCACAAAGCGTTACCAAGGGAACACATAAATTGTTATGGGGTGGCTTGATCGGCTTCATTCTAGTAGGGGTGCTGTTGGCAGGCGTCTATTTCAGCGGTACGCTCAGTTTTTTCTCCTATGATCCAAGCATCAGCGTGCCAAGCATCACACAGTTGAGCAAAGAGGAGGCTTTGGCGAAGCTGATCGAGGCAGGTTTTGAGGAGGATGATATCACCTTTGTCGAGGAGATCAGCGACAGCGGAGAGGTGGGAAAGGTATTTGACAGTGATCCGCAAGGCGGTACACAGGTGAAAAAAAGCAAGGGCATTCGAGTTTCCATCTCCAAAGGGAATTACTATATCATCACGGATTTTAGTGATCGCGACATCAGCGAGGTGGAAAAAGAACTCAAGGAAGCATTGCCCAAGGTGATCGTTTCGATAGAGACTGTATCGACCAACGAGGCGAAGCCAGGTGTGGTTTTATCGTTCAGCGGTGTCAAAAGCGGAGAGAAGCTGTCACCTGAAAAGGAATATACGCTCTATTTCAAGGTGGCCAGCGCGCCGAGCGTGACCATTGAGCATGTGATCGGAAAGCCGGTGGAGGAAGCACAGGCGACACTCAGTGCGCAAGGAGTTGCGGTGATTGCGGTGCAGCGCTCTACCATCGGTATGAGTGAGGAAGAATTGGCGCAGATCAAGGAAGGAATCGTGGTGGAGGTAGATCCGCCGGAGGGAACCAAGTATGAACAGAATGGCTCCTCCAACTGCATCACGCTGTATTATTACTGATATGGAAACGGGCAGAATTATCAAAATCGTATCGAATCAATATGAGGTGCTGTGCGATAGTGGAAGCTACACCTGTGTTGCGATGGGAAAGCTGCGCAAGGGACGCTCTCCGATCGTCGGTGATCTGGTGGAGGTGGAGCATTTTGCCAAGCAAAGCGGAATCCAGCGCATCCATCCAAGAGCCAATGAGCTGCGCCGCCCTTTGATTGCCAATATTGATCAGGCAATCATCGTCATGTCCTGTAAGGAGCCGGACTTCTCCCCCTCCTTGGTGGATCGCTTTCTCTTTCAAATCGTTTACCATGGAATTGAGCCGATATTGTGTGTGACGAAAACGGATTTGATTCAACCAAAGGATTCGATTCATGCATGGATTCAGGATTATAGAGACAGCGGCTATCAGGTATATACCAGTGATAAGGCAGAAGCTCCTGAGGGCTTTGCGGATAGACTGAAAGGGAAGATCAGCGTATTATGCGGACAAAGCGGTGTTGGGAAAAGCTCGCTGTTAAATAAATTGAATCCCGACTTTCAATTACAGACCCAACAGATCTCCAAGGCACTAGGCAGAGGAAAGCATACGACACGACACTGTGAACTTCATGCGGTTGCGGGAGGGTGGGTCGCTGATACACCGGGGTTTTCCTCTATGGATCTTTCCTACATGGAGCCCATCACACTGGCACGGTGTATTCCTGATTTTAAGGATTATGTGGATGACTGTAAATTCCGGGATTGTATACATATGAGTGAGCCGCAGTGTGCCTTGCGTGAGGCAGTGGAACAGGGGATAGTGAATGAGGATCGCTATGCTCATTATCAGGAGATCGTTGCCCTGTATCAGAACCAAAAACGCAGATACTAAGCAGAGAAGCAACCAAGCATATACGATAAAAGGATAGCAATCGATGAAAGGATAAGAGGAAGTCGCAAAGGGGGAAAGGAAATATAAAAGGAAACAAGGTAGGAAAGAAAAGTTGGAAACATAGCAAAGGCAAAAAGGTTGAGAGGAAGATAACATACAGAAATCACAAGGAGGAAGGGTATGCAGGAATTGGTGATCTCACCATCGATTTTATCGTTGGATTATGCGCATGTGAGTGAGCAGTTGAAGGAATTGGATGAATCAGGTGCGAAGTGGCTTCATTTTGATGTGATGGATGGGCATTTTGTGCCTAATCTGACCTTTGGCCCGGATATATGCAAGGGGTTTTCCCAAGCGGTGGATATGGTGATGGATGTGCATTTGATGGTGACAGATCCATGGCTCATCTCCAATCTGTTTATCAAGGCCAATGCTGATCTGATCACCTTTCATCTGGAAGCAGTGAAGGATATGGAGGATGCGCTTGCCTTGTGCAAGCATATTCGCGCTCAGGGGGTCATGGCGGGGATCAGTGTGAAACCAAATACGTCGGCAGAGGCTTTACTTCCTTATTTGGATCAAATGGATCTGGTGCTGGTGATGAGCGTAGAGCCCGGCTTTGGCGGACAGTCGTTTAAAAGCGAGGTGTTGGAAAAGGTGCGCTTGCTTAGAGCGGAAATTGAAGCACGCGGGTTAAATACGCGCATTGAAATAGATGGGGGAATCAATGATGAAACAGCGAAAGCGGCAATTGCGGCAGGATGTGATACATTGGTAGCCGGTAGCTATGTGTTCAAGCATAATATCAAAGCAGCGGTGGATGCTCTTTTATGTCTGAAACAGTAATGCTCATAGCGGCAAGGGCAAAGCACATCCCCAAGCTGGCAGATTGTGATATTATCGGCATTGATCGAGGCGCCTATCTTGCCATACGGGAAGGGGTGGAACCGTTATGTGCCATCGGTGATTTTGATTCGGTCAATGCGCAAGAGCTGGAAGTGATCAAAGCGCATTGTCCGCTGGAGATCTTACCGACGCACAAGGATGAAACTGACAGTGAAAAGGGCGTTTACTATGCACTGGAACAGGGCTATCGTCATATCATATTATATGGCGGCTTGGGCGGACGTATGGATCATACCCTTGCCAATCTGTATCTCATAATGCATCGGGATATCCCGTTGACGCTAATGGATGCGCATCATTGCATCCGCAAATTAAAAAAAGGAATCTATCAGATTCCCAAGCGCTTTCGCTATTTGTCTTTTTTGGCCTTGGAGCCAACGATTATCACCGAGAAGGGCGTTGCTTACCCGCTGTATAAGCGCAGCATTACAGCAATGGATATTTATCCGATCTCCAATGAAATCACAGAGGATTACGCAACGATCACAATCCATGAGGGCAGTGTATTGATGATGGAATGTGAGGATGAGCATCCGCTGTGATGCTTTTTTCTTCCTTTATTTTCCATGGCATTGCATATAGGCAGAAGAAAGTGTTCTGGTGGAAAACAGAAAGAGGAATAAGGGAAATAAGGAGATACAGCAGCGCCAAAGGATCATGTGAGGGGAAAACAAATACAGGTAGGAAGGAAAAATTGGCATGAAAAAAACAGGACACTGCCTGTTTCATCATTCACAGCTTAGATCGCATTTTTTGCTTTCAGTGTTTTCAAAGCACGAGCACTGATGCGAAGCGTTTGAGGCTTGCCATCAACCATGACTTTTACTTTCTGTAAATTGACATTCCATTTACGACGGTTTGCGCGCATAGAGTGGGAACGCTTATTGCCGGACATAGGACCTTTTCCTGTAATGGCACAGACTTTAGACATAGCATATACCTCCTTTATTATTCAAAAAAACACATTTGCCTATATATGATAGCATTTCCTTTGTGAAAATACAAGCAGAATTTTTATTTTCCATGCATATCGTAACAGGATTGTCTTTCAAGTGTTTGAAGGAAAACAACGATATTTACAGGAAATCGCTCCATATAGGATTGCCATTCATATGGCGATTGTACCCGCTTACAAGGAAATTGTTGGGATGTGGAAAGGAAAAATACTTTGAAAATATTGGAGTTTGCGGTAAAAAATTGCATTTTGCACAATTACACGTTATAATTATACTGGTTATGTTTGAATAACCACGATGAAACAAAGATAAGAGGGATCAATATGAATTTATCCAAAGCAATGGAAAAACTGATGTTGCTTCTCATTAGCGGTTGTTTGGCGATGCCGATACTTACGGTATATGCCAGCGAGGATGATGACCAGGATATCAATGCCGATACGTTGGATCGCTCCTTGGAAAGCGACGGCGAATATTATGAATTTCCTTTGATGGATGCGGATGGTAATATTACGATGACCCGTATTCCGGAGGTGGATCCTACGGATATTGAAACGCAACGCATAGAGCAGGCTGATTCCTTTGATGTGGTACAGCGCTATGGCGATGAGGAAATCATTCTGGGGAGTTATGATACATTAGAGGAAGCGCAGGAAGCGATGCCCAAGCGCAGTTTCTTTCGCCTGTTTTCGCTGAATGATTCTACGACTTCCATTCGCGCGACAACGGATTATTCAAATGTGAAGTATGGTGTGGTGGATTTTCGTACCAAGCCGTCCAATCAAAATACGAATTATACGGAGACGGTAACCGGATACAGCGGTTATTTGAACGGTTCCTATGGTGCAGACGGTGCGTTTTTGGGATATTGCAGCACGGACAAAAGCAAGATCAAATTCCGGATGGCGGGCGTTGAGGGCTGTGTGAATGCAAGTGATGTCATAGTGCGCAATGCAGAAATCACTGATGTTAAGGTCAGCTTCTATCGGGTGGAAAATGGGAAGCTGCTTCATTATCTC
>CANPNQ010000121.1 GCA_947575425.1 uncultured Erysipelotrichaceae bacterium | reverse complement strand
AACTATAATACAATACACTATAATCTTGATATGATTATTTCTCTCGGATATCGTGTAAAATCCAGAATTGCAACTAATTTCCGGCGCTGGGCTACAGAACGACTGAAAGAGTACATGATTAAAGGGTTTACTATGGATGATGAGCGCTTGAAAGGAAACGGTGGTGGGAATTACTGGAAGGAATTGCTCGACCGTATTCGTGATATTCGTTCATCTGAAAAGGTTATGTATCGACAAGTTTTAGATTTATATGCAACAAGTGTTGATTATGATCCAAAGAGTAGAGAATCTATTGCATTTTTTAAAATAGTGCAAAATAAATTACATTATGCTGCGCATGGACACACCGCAGCGGAAGTTATATATGAGCGTGCAGATGCAAGCCATCCTTTTATGGGATTGCAAAGTTTTTCCGGTGATTTTCCTACATTAAAAGATATAAGTATTGCAAAGAATTATCTTAATGACAATGAGTTAAAAATCCTAAATAATATTGTATCGGGATATTTTGATTTTGCAGAAATCCAAGCTATGCGCCATAATCCTATGTATATGTCAGATTATGCGGAGCATCTTGATAATATTTTAAAAACTACAGGCGAAAAAGTATTACAAGGAGCCGGAGCAATCAGTCATACACAGGCTATCGAAAAAGCAACAAAAGAATATAAGAAGTATCAGGTGCAGAACTTATCGCCGGTTGAAAAGGAATACTTAGAAAGCATTAAAAATATTCACAGTATTGTAAAGAAAAACGGTAAGAATTGATTCTCATAAAAGAGATTTTTTAGAAATCGGTAATAATATGAAGGTGGACAATGATAATTATGTTGAGAGTGTAATTCTGATAATAAGGGAATAAAATGTAAAAGAAATCACAAGCAATATCAAAAGTATTTTTGCCTATTTTTACAATGCTAATATCAGATAAAATCTTTTAGCGTATAGAAAATGGACAAAAATAATATTAAAGGAATATATGATCCAAGGATATGCGATAAATGTAAAACGCATGAAGACACTAAAAAAAGTTAATGCAAAAATAATCAGTGTTAATACGTTATTTGCAATTATTTTGATTGCGGAATCTGAATTGGAAGAAAAAGAGATCATGATTGCATTGATTATGAATTTTCTACAAAAAGAGAATGTTTAAGGGATGAGTATGCCTATGATTGTTTAAATTAAACAAAGATGCTTTTGGAAATGATTTATAATAGTGTTTATGTAGAAGGCTGCAATAGCAGAATTAGCTGAATTAAGTAAAATCAATGATCCATTAGAATATGCAAGTGAATCTTTTTGTTGGGCAACAAGAACACAGTTGTTTTGGGACGGAAATAAGTGAACTTCTACACTTGTTGTGAATGCAATATGAATGAAATATGGAGCAGGTGTTTTTACAATTGATGCGCGTACAGCAAATGAGTCTAACGAGAAATTGCTCCATTTAAACAATACTAATGAAAAAGAGCCGTTAAAGGATTATATAAAATCACAAGTGCAAAAGCATATCGGCTAAATTTTCATTTCAATAAGTAGAAAATCAAAGCCAAGAAGAGCAGAGGAGCATATGAACCTCAATTTTAGAAGTATTGATATTTCTGTATTAAATAACAATGGATTCAATAAAACTACTTTAACCAGATGTGTTTCATAACAGACTTGTAAACCATGTGGAAAGCGTGGTAATGATCATGCGAAAAAACGTACAGATAAACCGATGGCAAAGGTCTGAATTGCGTCCTATTTCATTATTCACACTCAGAAGAATTGACCTTAACGGATTTAATCATATTTGTGTCAGTATTGAATAAAGTTATTCATAGGTGATAATCTCCTTTGTGCTAAATTTCTCAGCAAAGAAATCATTGCACGAAGGTCTTTTTTTCGCAGGAAGACAGCCATACGAAAATTTAGAGGGCTTGAAACATAGCAGCACAGAAGTTTAGAGGTCACCCATACACGAATTTAGAGCATCATATTATTTACTGCTTTTTATAAGAACCACTTTTATAACCTATCATCTTAATGACATCATCGATAACAAAATCAAAGGTTTTGGATCTAATTTCATAAGAAGAAGCCTCTTTCATTCTAAGAACTACCATCGCATAATAACCTTATTTTCTCATGAGGTCTTATTGTAATTCATCCTTTCGGACAAAATCAATCTCGATTCTTTCAGTCATGATCATTTTTGAATCATACATCACTGACAAAACAGGCATTTTCCATTTACAAATGCATAGAAATGTATTATCATAATAATGCAGACAATGTTGTGACATTGTTTCATTTCAAAAAAAGTGAATATGAAGTCTTTGTGGCAGGGTGTGATTCCCTACCGATGGTGATAGTCCATGACCCGCGATGTGAGCGGCTGAATCGGTGAAATTCCGATACCGACGGTATAGTCCGGATGAGAAAAGACATTATCTGTAAGGATGACCCGAAGACAAGTGTTTGTGTTCGGGTATTTTTTTGAAAGGAGGCATTCGCGTATGAAAAAGTTGAATGTCAAAGAGATCGCATTGATTGGTATTATGGGAGGAATGTCAGGTGTTTTGATGTTGTTTCGCACCCCACTTCCCTTTATGCCCCCGTTTATGGATTTTGATCTTGCATCTTTGCCGGAATTGATCGGTGGCTTTGCCTTAGGACCAGTGGCGGCAATCTGTATCATTTTGGTCAAGGTCTTGGTGAAATTAGCACTTGTGGGAACAAATTCCATGTTTACCGGAGAGATCTGCAACATCATATTAAGTCTTGCCTACGTGCTTCCTGCGATATGGATCTATGATCATCACAAAAGCAAAGGCAGTGCGATGAAGGGTTTGCTTTGCGGTACGTTCATCTGTTCCATAGCGGCTGTATTGACCAATCTGTTTATCATTATCCCATTCTATGTCAATCTATATGGCATGAGCATGGAGGATATCATCATGATGTGTCAGGCGGTCAACCCCTATATTACAGACACGCTGATGTTGGCGGTTTTGGGAATTATTCCCTTCAATTTGATCAAGCGGGGGGTGGAATCACTGTTGACATTATTGTTATATAAGAAAATCAGTCCGCTGATGAAGAATTTTATTCACGAATAAGGGAAAAGGAGGAATTTGTGATGAGCTTTGAAGAAGCAGTGAAGCGAATGTTCGACCAACTGGGAAACAGTAAGATCATGGCGTTGGCGAGTGCCGGCGGGAATAAGGTGTTTGTGCGCAATGTGAGCTGTTTGTTTTATGATGATAAGATTTATTTTAAAACAGACATCAATTTCCGCAAGACCAAGCAGTTGTTGGAAAATCCCAATGTCGCGATGTGTTGGGATGGGGTACAGGTGGAAGGCGTTGCTCGAAATAAGGGATTAGTGGTGGAGGAGGAAGGAAGGCGCTTTGAGCAAGCCTATCGTAAGTATCTTTGGGGCAGTTATAATGCATATTCTCATGAAGATACAGAGATATTGATCGAGGTGACACCACAATTTGTGGAAATATGGGACCAAGATGAACAGCACCGCGGGTTTCAGACCTTTATCGACTTTTCCACCAAGCAGGCAGAGGTCGTTTATTACGATAAATAAAAAGTAAGAGATGAGCGTGATGGATGGGAAGGATGTCACGCTTATTTTTTTAGTGACTGCTTGAGGGAACATCATCTCATTGCCTAGCAAAAGGCTTTTATATCATGATAAATCAAGGGTAGTTAAGAGAGAAAAGTACAAGACAAGCGATTTATGGGAGAAGCACTGGGAAAAGCAAGGATTTTCCTGTATAATATAAAGATGTAGAACAATCATTTTATAGTTTCATTCATGTGTTATCATAAGATGATTGCTTAGGAGGGCGTCTATGGATCAAACAATACTGCATAAATACAATAATACATATGGGGTTCGCTTTACCAAACGGCAAAAGGCAAAATTTCGTGCAGCAATGATTGAGGATTTTGGAAAACTCGGATATGAGCATACGCTGATGAGCGGCAGAAAGCATATTACCAAGGTGAATAATCTGTTGTTCGGCAGTATTCGTCATGCGAAAACGATCCTTGCGATTCCCTACGATACACCACAACGCCTATTTTGGTTGAAGAACCGTTTTTATCCTTTGAATGGTGCCGCAAGTGCCAATCACTCCATTTTGCCACTGTTGGCTCCGGCTCTCTTGTTCTATCTGTTCATGTTAGTAATGATGAATCAAAGCTCTGCTTTTATCCATGATCAGATAAGTGCGACGATCATGCTGGTGCTGCTTTTGTCCGGTTTCTTATTTCTCATGTATTTTATGCTTCATGGCATTGCCAATCGCCGCAATTCCAATCGTTATTCTGCGGCCGTGGCACTAGCATTGGAGCTTGCGCAAACACTAAACAAGGATCAGCGCAGAACTACTGCATTTTTGTTTCTTGATTCCAATCAAACACGTTTTTACGGATCTCGCTTGGCATCTGAAAAATTACAGAAACAAAACAAGAATCCCAATGTGATTTTGCTAAGCAGCTTTGCCTGCGGTTCCCAAATGTGTGTAGGCTACAGCACACAGGCCAAAAAGCTCGCACAGGAGATTGTCAGGTCGCAATCGGATAAACGCCTTACTGCCATCGCGTTGAATGATGATATGCGAAATGCCACACCGGCTGAACCTTTTACGAAATCGGTGATCCTTGCGGCAGGGGAATGGGATAATA
>CANPNQ010000120.1 GCA_947575425.1 uncultured Erysipelotrichaceae bacterium | reverse complement strand
CTCTACGATATAGCGGTCAAATAATTGCTGGAGGTCCTGAGTTTCGTCATAGTATTTACAAAATTCTTGAAAGCTAAACGGAAATACGGAAAGTTCAATATATCTTCCGGTAAACAGTGTGGCCAGATCATTACTTAATAAAAATGCATTGGATCCGGTAATATAAATATCGTATTTTTCTTTAGAATAAAGACTATTGATAGCCAACTCAAACTTGAAACACATCTGAACCTCATCCACAAACAAATAGTTTTTCGCGTGAGGTAAATAGTGATCCTCCACATATTGATGTAATGCACGGTATTCTTTTAGCTCATCATAAGCCAAATCCGTATAGTCAATATATATGATATTGATATTCTCTCCCTGTTGCTTTAAATAATCCATATACGCTCGCATGAGATTGGATTTCCCACAGCGTCGTATTCCGGTAATGATTTTTATATCAGGGGTATCTTGCAAATCAATCAAGCGATTCAAATAATGTTCTCGAACAATATATTTCATCATACTCCATCACTTTCCTTATTCGTGCTTTTTGTTTTATTATACCATAAAAACAGTCCGGAACACTGCCCTCGCTTTCAAAATTTGAATTTTTTTAAAGTTCTGAAAGTGAACAAGTTCTATCAATCAGGAAAGCGCAGATAAAAACCCTGTAAAACAGAGGCTACGCATATTACATTTACTGCCTTCCATTTTACAGGATTCATTTACTATAATGCTTTTTCTTTATTCTTCCTCGCATAGTGCCTGAGGTTCATCCAAACTCTCATCATCGCCAACCTCGCGAAACAATGTAGCGACGATCCAAACGCGAACCACCCCCATGAGAATCAAAAGCACACCAATCCCAAGCATGATCATTTGAACTTGGCTTGTCTTTGCCCTTGTGAATGCCAGCACGCAAAAGATCATACCCATGATCGATAATATCCCCTGATTGAGGAACTGCGATAATTGCCTGCCTTGTTTTTGATCATTCATGGCTCCATCAGCTGACCGCTGTGCCATCCTTCATATCCTTATTGATGCTTACCAAATCCAGATCCTGCTCATCGGCGGCACATAAGATCATGCCCTGACTTTCCACGCCTCTCAGTTTGGTACTCTTTAAATTCGCAACAACGACAACACGCCTTCCGATCAGATCCTTTGGCTCATAATGCTTCGCAATGCCACTGACTATCTGGCGCACATCACCACAGCCAAGATCAATCTGTTCAACCAATAAACGATCTGCCTTGGGATGCTTCTCACAAGAAAGAATCGTACCCACACGAAGATCCAGCTTCGCAAAATCATCCACGGTGATCTCCGGCTTGTATTCCGGCTTCTTTTCTGCCTCCTTGCTTTCCTGTGCCTGCGCATGCTCCTCCTCCAGCTGTTTCATAAATGCCGCAGCATCGATACGCGCAAACAGGATGGCTGGCTTTTCCTCTACCTTATGATCACACTCCAATGCGCCAAAGCTTTGTAAGCTTTCCAATGTACGCTCCTTGGTATGCAATTCATCCAAGATTTTCTGCGCACTTTGCGGCATAAAGCTCTCCAACAGAACAGCCGCAAAACGGATGCACTCCAACAGGTGATACAACACGCTCGCAAGACGATCCTTCTTCTCCTCATCCTTGCCTAAGATCCATGGCTGCGTTTCATCAATATATTTGTTGGATCTTCTCAAAAGCGTAAATATTTCATCTATGGCATCCCCGACACGCAGCTCTTCCATTTTCTGTGCCACCTTTTTCGGAGTTGCCAAAGCCAGTGAAATCAACTCCTCATCGATATCCTCCAGCACCTTGGGGTAACGAATGTATCCGCCCTGATATTTATTCACCATGGATAAGGTACGACTTACCAAATTGCCAAGGATATTCGCCAAATCGGAATTGATGCGCTCTACCATCAAATCCCAAGTAATTACGCCATCCTGCGCAAATGGCATCTCATGAAGCACGAAGTAACGCACCGCATCCACGCCGAAATGTGTGACCAATTCATCCGCATAAATCGCATTGCCTTTGGACTTTGACATCTTTCCATCTCCGACCAACAGCCACGGATGCCCGAACACCTGCTTTGGCAAAGGCTGATCCAGCGCCATCAGCATAATCGGCCAATAAATCGTATGGAAACGCAAAATATCCTTACCGATGATATGTACATCCGCAGGCCAGTATTTCAAATAACGCTCCCCGTGATTGCCATCCGCATCAAAGCCCAATGATGTGATATAATTGCTTAATGCATCAATCCACACATACACCACATGCTTATCATCAAAATCCACCGGAATGCCCCAAGTAAAGGACGTCCGTGAAACACACAGATCCTGTAGTCCCGGCTTCAGAAAGTTGTTTAACATCTCATTCTTTCTGCTTTCCGGCTGAATAAATTCCGGATGCTCCTCCATGTGTTTGATCAAGCGATCCGTATACTTTTGCAGCTTCAGGAAATAAGCTTCCTCACTTGCCTTCTTGACCTCACGTCCGCAATCCGGACACTTGCCATCGACCAGCTGGCTCTCCGTCCAAAATGATTCGCAAGGAGTACAATACATTCCCTCATAGGTTCCCTTATAGATATCTCCTTGTTCATACAGCTTCTTAAATATCTTTTGAACCTGTGTTTCATGATAATCATCTGTCGTGCGAACAAAGTAATCATATGAGGTATTCATCAAATCAAAATTTCCTTTGATCGTTTTCGCAACCGCATCGACAAATTCCTTCGGAGAAATGCCCGCTTCCTTTGCCTTTTCCTCGATCTTTACACCGTGTTCGTCCGTCCCGGTCTGAAAGAATACATCATATCCCTGCGCTCTTTTATATCTTGCGATCGCATCGGTCAATACGATCTCATAGGTATTTCCGATATGCGGCTTTCCTGAAGTATAAGCGATTGCTGTTGTGATATAATATGGCTTTTTACAATTTTCACACATAATGATTTCCTCCTGATAAAATAAAAGCCTCCGCCAAAGGACGAAAGCTCGTGGTACCACCTTAATTCGCATAATTGCTTATGCCTCTTGCATATAACGCATGCCTGCGGTTTCTCCTTACACAGGGTTTCCTTCGCTGCTCATCTGTGATATCCCTGTACTCAAAGAAACGGTTCCGGGACCATCTTCATTGACTTGGAAGGATCTGTTTACACCAAGCACAGACTCTCTTTGCCATCCGCCATCAACTACTCTTCCCTTCTGCACCTTTCTATAACATTATATAGAAATGAGCGCTCTCTTGCAAGAACAATCGTTGTTTTTGCGCTCTTTTTCACCTTCATCCCTATTATGCGATCCCTTTTTCCTATCTTCTGACATGCAGCTTTATCTATATGAGCGCAATCAAACAGATGCGGACTCCATGGATGGATATGCCTCAAAAAATTCTCGAATGATCTTCTCCGCTTCCATCGGACAGCCGGTTTCACCGATATGCACATTTGGCTTGTGCGATCCATGAAAATCACTGCCGCAGCTCACAAACAGCTGATGCTCCTTTGCCAGCCGCAACAATCCTGCCATATCCGCCGGGCTATACTGCGGGGTAAACACCTCGATGCCTTCTATGCCCTGCGCAATCACCTCAGCGAAGCATTCCTCGCCATGATCCAACACGCTCTTAGCACGTGACAGCACCGCAACACCGCCGCTCAAATGAATGATTTCCAAAATATCCTGTAATTTAGGATGGCGCACCTCTACATAACAGGACGCCCCCTCATGGAAATAATCGTGATCAAGGGCATGGATCGGATCCTCTCGCTTCTCTCCATACAGATATGGCACAAGCAGCGGATGCTCCTGCAAGGAAGGATTTTCCAACACATACCTGGCAATCATTTCACCACTGATCTTCTGATAGCGATTATTTGCCAACAGCTCATTTACATCCACATCAATTCCCGTTATTTGAGTAAATGACGCGACTCTGCGCAGGGATGCATCTCGCTCCCGCTTCAAGCTCTCATTTTCCAAATGTATGAAAATATCATTTGTCGAATCGATGAAATAAGCAAGAACACGCAGATGCAGATTCTGATAACGGCAATCAAACTCCGCTCCCGGAATATACGATACATGATAGAGCTGCGCCATACGCATCGCACTCAAGTTGGCCTTCACACTGTTATGATCGCATATAGAGATCATTTTAAGACCACGCTGTGATGCCAGCTGAAACAGTTCCTCCACATTATATTGTCCATCATCGCTGAAATTGGAATGTAAATGCAGATCAATCGTCGTTCGCGGCAGCTTCACCTCCGCCGTTTTTTGCTTCGGAGTGATCTCTGCCTGACGTTCCCGAAGTATAACGATGCGAGTTCCCAAAAACAGGTCAATGATCGAAATATGATAAGGATGCAAAATCATAAAGACCGCATTGATTCCCCAATAAGCCATTACTCCGATGATATTGAAAAACAGAAACAGCAGGAAGCTCGGCAAAGAAAAACCGACGATTTCACGGGCAATCAGCTTGATGGGCGCCGCTTCCTTTCTTCTTTTATTCACTACCTTCAAATCATAGAAATATTTACCCAGTGTCTGCCCCCCTGATTTTACACTCAATATCGCATTAAAGGTAAACATACTGATTACCATCAATACAAAGGTCACGATCTGAATCGTCTCCAATAAAGAAATGGGAAGCAGACCGACAAACATCAGCAGCATACACAATTCCCATAATAGAATCGGT
>CANPNQ010000119.1 GCA_947575425.1 uncultured Erysipelotrichaceae bacterium | reverse complement strand
TTTACCTATAATCTAACCGTATACAACGGTTCTATGGATATCATCAAGCGGATGCTGACCTCCATCAGTAGTGATAAACGAATTCTTGTATTATTGATCGGATGGTGCTTTGGCGGATTTTTGGAGGGCATGGCAGGCTTCGGCGTGGCAATAGCCATTCCCGCAAGCATGCTGTATGCACTCGGCTTTTCCCCCATAGAAGCAATACTCGCCTGTCTAATTGCCAATGGTGCTCCTACGATGTTCGGTTCCATCGGTATACCGACCACGACCCTTGCCAACATCACCTCCTTGGATGTCATCACGCTTTCCTTTGTACAAACGCTTCAGTCTGCACCTTTGTTGTTTATCTCTCCCTTTCTTATGGTCGCATTGGTTGCCAAAGGGATCAAGGGACTCAAGGGATTGATACCATTGACATTGATCTCATCGCTCAGCTTCGTCCTTACTGAGATCCTTGCGGCCCGCTTGATCGGTGCTGAGTTATGTGTAATTATTGCAAGTATCGCTTCCCTTGGCGCTACCTTTGCCTATGCACTTTATTATGGTAAGCATCACGAGATACCCGATGCCTATCGTATGGATATTCCCAAGGAAAAAGACGAGCTCACATGTAAAACTGCATGGATCGCATGGTCGCCGTTCATTTTTATTTTCATCTCTTTGCTGCTAACCAGCAATATGGTGCCCTTTATTCACGACCCCTTGAGCGCGATCAAAAGCACAGTTGTCATCTATCAGGGTGAAGGCGGTGCCCCTTATACTTTCACATGGATCAATACTCCGGGTGTACTGATTCTGATATCCGGTATTCTCGGCGCCCTGCTTCAAGGCTGCACGGGGAAAGATCTCATCAAGGTATGGAAGGACACATTCAAACAGATGTCCAAAACGATCATTACGATGCTTGGCGTTCTCGCTTGCGCCAAAATCATGAGCTATTCCGGTATGATCTCTGATATTGCCGCATTCTTTGTCACGACCCTTGGCTCCTTATATCCGCTGGCAGCGCCTTTCATCGGCGCTTTGGGAACCTTTGTCACAGGAAGTGGTACAAGCTCTGAGGTACTATTCGGCAATGTGCAGCTGGAAGCCGCCGCTGCGATCCATGTCAATGAATACTGGCTTGTGGCTGCCAACTCACTGGGTACCGCTGCCGGCAAAATGCTGGCACCACAAAGCATCGCTATCGGATGTGCTGCCTGCGCCATCAGTGGAAAAGATGGAGAAATTATGAAAAAGATCGCTGTATATGCACTGGGCTATGTGATCCTAATGGCTTTGATCGTATATTTCGGACAAGGCCTTGCAACAATGTGGATCGCCCAATAGATTAGCTATGAAGTGACGCATATCATAGAAATATCAACCAAGCCAAACGATCTACATGAGAACCTATTGCATTTGCATATCGACTCATTTCAAGTAAATGCTAAAAGAGAAATAACCTCTAACGAAAAACATCAGATCATGAAAAAAACATCACTTTTGATCGTATCAGATCTCTCCTTTCGCATATAACTTTTATTTGTTATCTATTTTAGAGACATCAGATCAAAATCATCCGTGATGTTTTATGCTTATGATGAAGGAATGATCTTTATTCTAAAAAAAAGAAATCCCCTCCTTTTGCCTTACAAGACAGAAAAAAACAGCGATCAACGACGTTTTCTTCGCTGCTTTCGATAATATTTTCCTAACTTCTTCCGTAAGGAATCATGTACCAAATTACTGTTGGCGATAATTCCCATGCATGCGACCTCATCGTTTGCCATAAAGCTCTCTGCGATCCTGCGCATCTCCTCAAAACTCGTTGTTTCATTTTTCATCGGATCAAAGCTGAGTGTATGGACACAATGATAGTTTTCAATAAAGTAGAGGCGGTTTAAGTCCGGATTGTATAAAGCAAAATAATGATCATCCCCGCAAATATAAAGACAGCTGCTGAAATTATACATATAAGGCAATGCGCCATACAGATTTTCCTTGATCACATCATCAAACTTCGTCATAAAACGATGATATTGTTTCAATTCCATCAGAACGATTTCCTGTGTATACAAGCGATTCATCCGCTGATCAAACATAGGAATATAGATATCCTCGCCTTCATAAGGAAAGGACTTCAATTCCTTGCGCATCTGATCGATATCCACATTCATCTGATGCTTGCGCTCCTGATAATCCAAAGTGCCCCAATAATCATGCATCGCTACATATGCACTCATATAGGTATCTTCAAATTTCTGCTTGTTTTTTATCCCCTCATACATCGTTTCAATCTGATAGTAAGACCATTCATCCTTAATGATACAGGCGATGCCATATTCCTTGAATAATTTCTGCATCTGCTTGAGCTTCTCCCGATAGATGGACAGCTTTTCGATTTTGCGATGATATTTTTTATTTAGAATGCTTTCCAAACTTTTCATTCATAACGCCCCTTAACTGTTATATAACAACGACAATACATTGACTATGGAAAGGGCTGCGGTCTCTGCCCTTAATATACGTGGTCCAAGAGATACGGAAAGAAAACCATTATCCGATAACAACTGTGCTTCCTGCACGTGGAAGCCTCCCTCTGGTCCGATGACGCAAAGAATGCTAGTGACATCGGGATAGCGATGTACGATATCCAAAAGGCGATCGCTTTTTGCATCTGCATATTCATATGCCAACAGCTTTAACTGTGCCTCACAAGCCAACAACTCGTTCAGATCACATGGCGTATCTACCATCACCAGATCACTGCGCTTACACTGCTCACATGCTTCCATCGTGATCCGGTTCCAGCGTGCCTGCTTCTTAGCGATGTCCTTGTCTTGAAGCTTTACCACACAGCGTGAGGTAATCAGCGGCTGGATCTTGGACACACCCAATTCGCTGCACTTTTGACACATATAGTCCCAACGCTCTCCCTTGATCAGCGCCGCTGCTAAAGTGATGTGCACCCGTGCTTTTTCCACTTTCAGCTCTTCGATCACCATCGCCTGATAGCTTCCCTCCACGGATCGCAGCTGTGCCAGAAACACATGAGCTGCTTCATCCGCCAAACGGAGAAGATCTCCCTCTTTCATTCGCATAACATGTCTGATATGATGCAGCTGCTCCCTAGAAAAGAAGACCGATGAGCCGATCGATATGGTTCCTTTTACAAAATATTGCTGCATAATATCACCTTTCCTATTTTATCTTATTTTAACGATAAAGGGAAGTAGAAAATCATTCTTTTACCATCGAGATAGCCATTCAAACGCTTACATGTTTACAGATTGCATACTTCTTAGATTCCGTCCCGTCACTCTTACTAATGGTCGCTATTCTCATTCCAAAAACGGATTACAAAGAAAAAGAACAGTGATAGGATATGTGTATTTGTCGCTTCTATGTATGAAACCATATCATATGCTGACATTGCTCATCTCCCTTTTTCGATAATCAGATGCTCAAAGCTTCCTTCATTCGCAAGTGCTTTCAGTTTCTTTATCTCAAAAGGCTTTAATCTGCGATATTCACCTTGACGCAAATCATCTACACGCAAAAAGCCCAGCTCCTTGCGATGCAGGCGGCGCACCTGATATCCAAGCGATTCCATCATACGCTTGATCTGACGATTGCGCCCTTCATATATGGTGAGATCAAAGCTTGTCTGGTTTTTTTCTTTCTCCTTGATAATATGCTTCACCTTAGCAGGCAGAGTCACAATACCATCATCCAATCGAATTCCCTGTTTAATGCTACGGATATCCTCTCCGCTCAGCAAACCGTTGATCGTCAAATTATAAGTTTTTGGTATATGGTGACGAGGGTGGATCATCAGATTCGCAAAATCACCGTCATTGGTCAACAACAGCACACCGCTTGTATCATAATCCAATCTGCCCACGGTAAAGATACGCTGTGTGCAATCAATCAGTTCCACCGCCTTTAGACGATCTTCCTTTGCACCGTTGGTACATACGCATTTTTTCGGCTTGTTCATAACGAAATATACTTTATCTTCTCGCAGGATTCCTTTCCCATCCACACTGATCTGATCGCCTTTTTTCACCTTTGTTCCCAGTTCCCTTACGATCTCATCATTGACCGCCACACGACCTGCCATGATCAATTCCTCCGCTTTGCGCCGTGAGGTGATACCCGCCTGTGCGATCACCTTTTGTAAACGCTCCATCTCTTTCACTTCCTCTCCTTGCCATTTGCATGGTGCGTGATTGCCGCTGAATCGCAAGAGGCAATATCACAGGATCCATCATGCTTAACTTATATATTGTACACAATGTGAATCAAAAAGTAAAAGAAAATTTCACAATTACAGGACTTTAAATGTATTTATCTGATAAAAACAGCAGTGATGAAAGACTTCAATGCATTTTCCTGATCGGCATTCATCTTCTATTCACAATCATGCGAAGAAATACAAGGAGAGCAGAATCGCCATAGCAATTCCTGCCACATCGGCAATCAAGCCAATCGGCAGCGCATTTTTAATCTTCTTGATTCCGACACTGGAAAAATAAAGAGTGATGACATAAACCGTCGTATCGGTGCTGCCCTGAATGATACTGGCCATGATCCCGGGAAGCGAATCCACTCCGCACGTTTGAAAAATATCGATCAAAATTGCCAATGAAGCACTTCCCGATATCGGACGAAACATTACCATCGGCCATATTTGAGTGGGAATGGTCGTACTCAACTGTTGAAAAATGCCGGTAAACAGATCCATCAAGCCGCTCTCCCGCAGTAGCGTAATGGCACACATCATCGCCAACAGAGCCGGATAGACATCCA